>JBIOVR010000391.1:0-15757 GCA_044867875.1 Chitinophagaceae bacterium | reverse complement strand
TCGTAGACACAAGAAATAATAAAGCTATTCCGTATAAAGGAGTATACTTCCGATTGACAGGACGTTCTTTACGGGGACTAAATGATAATAGCCATGACTTTACTCAACTCAATGATGATTTCACTTTCCATTTATCTATTATTGAAAGAACATTGATACTTGTAGATAGAGTAGGAGGAGGTCATAATTTTGGCAAATCTGAATTTTACCAGGCACAATATCTCGGTGGAGAAGATAACTTAAGAGGATATCGTAAATACAGGTTTGCAGGTCGCTCCAAAGTTTTTAATAACGCTGAACTTAGGTGGAGAGTAGCAACTTTCAGAACTTATCTTTTTCCTGCATACTTTGGTTTGTTTGCATTTTATGATACAGGAAAACTTTGGGAAGATGGTTCTGATACCAGCCATGGCTGGCTCAGTGGTTATGGTGGTGGAATATGGATAGCTCCACTCAGCAGGATCGTGTTGAATATTAGCTATACGGTATCTAAAGAAGATAAATTACCAATAGTAGGTTTAGGCTGGAAATTCTGATAATAGACTAATGTAATATAGTAAGAAGCTACTTCATCAATGAAGCAGCTTCTTACTATTTAAAGCAATGCATAAAAAATATGGAACGATTAGTCTACTGTTATTTTAATAACGTTCATTAATTTTTTAACAAGTTTGTCATGCAGAAAAAAAACACTTGATATTCTGTTTTTACATTAATTTTAAGTTTAATCATTAATTAAATTATTGAATAACCTTATTATGAAAAAAGATATTCTAACGATGGGATTATTACCAGGCATATTGATGTTAATGATCTCCTGTAATTCAAAGCAAGAAACATCCACAACAACTGCGGTTGACAAAGAACAGATCAAAAAAGAGATCCAGGCTAAAGAAGATGCATTTGCAGAAATTTACAATACCGGTGAATTGAAAAATATCGGCTACTATGCGGATGATGCTGTAACTTTTTTTCAAAACAGGCCACCCCTGATCGGCAAAGAGGCAATAGTTGATTTTTACAGATCCGCAATATCTTCTACATCCAATAGAATTTCATTTACATCTAAAGATATTTTTATATCAAATGACGGGAACCAGGTTGTAGAGATTGGTTATTTTAAGGTAGTTGACTCGACAAATAATCCTGTTAATACCGGCAGTTATATGAGCCTGTTTGAAAAGAGAGATGGTAAATATGTTTGTGTTAGGGATATGAGTGCTTCTGATATGCCAGTAGAATAAAAAGTCAAGAATATTTTTTATACAAGGCTGAGCGAAGATCCTTTTTGCTCAGCCTTTTTTTTATTGTATAATTTTTTTAATATTGAAGTGCGGTACATTATCTTCTTCTGCCTCCTCCTCCGCCACCCATTGAACGACCACCACCACCACTCATAGTGCGACCACTACTCATGTTTGAAGATCTTGAAGTATTTGATGTTGATGGTCTGCTGGTTGATCCTCTGTTATTACTCATATTATTATTAACACCAGTTGATCCCCTATTGTTTGACCCCCTGTTATTACTCATATTATTATTAACACCAGTTGACCCTCTGTTATTATTTGATCCTCTCATATTATTATTAACACCAGCTGAGCCTCTCCCATCACCATAACCACCATTCGCCTTATTGTTTCTTACGGTATTAGATGTGTTCCTGCTATTATTGTAATGATTGATTTGATTCCTGTTTCCGTTATTAATGATAACAGTATTGCCACCCCCATAATGACCACCATAATAACCACCGTGGTAATGAGAATGAAAGCCGGCATATAAACCCCATGTCACAACTGCTGAAAACGCAAACCATCCCGGATAATATCCATAATAATAAGGAGGATAATATGGAACATAAGCGGGTGAATATACATACTGTACGATCGGCGGAGCAGTTTCAATCACTACAGTAGTTGCCGGGACACTTACAGTAACAGGATCTGATCCGGTATAACCGGGATTAGCTGTAACCGGAGAATTCCCTTTAGGTTCAATAACATAATCTTTACCGTATAATTCCGGGTCACCAACCGCCTGTATAGAAATTTTTCCGTTTTCTTTATCCACCAAAATGATCGCAACATCCTGTGTTTCAGTTTTGGTTACATCAACCTGCAAAATAAAAGTAAAAGCGGAATCTTTTTTCGTGGTAGTTACTTTGATAAAATCAACTTTTTTATCAAGATTCAGATCAAGGTTATTGATCTTTGTCTGTTCATCATTTAATGATTTTTCAAAAGCTTCAATTGTTTTTGATTTTTGAAAAAGAGTGAGTACTGCATAAAGGTCCAGGTTATCTCCGGCAAGACCCAGTTTATTGGTCGTATCGACCGGGGTTTGAGAAAAAACAGGTGAACAGATCAAAGTAATTGCTACAATAAATAAGGATAGGTTTTTTTTCATGATCGGTATGATGGTATTATAAAATAAATTCAGTTGAAAGGTAACAAAAAAGGAACATATTAATTGCTGCTTCCAGTTTAAGGGGTGCTTTTTATCAACTGCCAGTTGCAATTTCTTTTATAAATCAATTTTATTATAAAAAATGGTAGTTTAAAATTTATCATTTTACAAGCTCTCTCAAGTCTATCATTTTTTGCTCAACAGCATGGAGATTGATCAGCCCTTCCCTTGGTCGGTCCAGTTCTGCGATCAGTGTTAAGGTAAGTGTCATTGCCATAGCATAACCTAGTATCAATATTCTATTTCTTTTTTTGCCATTATAATCACTACCTAAAACAAAAGCAGATATTAGTACTAGTCCGAGCAATACCAATAAGACTAGCCTGGGCACCCTGCTGAGCCTGCCGGCATCTCTTGTGGTAACAATATCGATCATATCATTTACAGCCGGGATCATTTGTGCTGTTATGGCAACATTGTCGCGGTTTTGTGCCTGGAGAGCCACTCTTTTCCAGATCCTGTTCGAAATTTCGCCTGCCTTTACAATCTCCTGTTTGATCTTTTCTTCATCATCACCTACAGCATAATAAGCGATCCTTGTTTCTATATATTCTTTAAAATCTGCACGAAGAGGATTACGAACGCTATCCGGATACATATCGCAACGTAAAATGGCCGTACCAATTTCATTGGCTTCATCAACCGTGATCTGTCTTCTTGTTTCAAATTTTGAAATTGCTATTGAAAAAGTAAATCCAAGTAAGAGTGCCATTACTCCAAGCATAGAGCCTTCCACCGCTCCCAGGTCTTCAGGTACCCTGCCAGGGTATTTTTCAAGATGCCATTTTTTAAATTTGAACCCAAACCAATTAAATAATAGTATCAGGAAAAATATGATGGCAGAAAGTAAATAAATGGGTATGTGTACGATGGTCATATATAGTGATTATTTTTTTAGACCGAATTTAATTATAAAATACACATATTGATTATTAAGAGAGGTACCTGTTTCTAAAAATAATTATTTTACCAGCTCGAGCAAGTCATTCATTTTTTGTTGTGTAGAATGAAGGGTAATAAGCCCGGTCCTAGGAGTGTTCAGCTCAATGATCAGGTTCAGGGTAAGGGCCAGGATAAGTGCATATCCAAATATCAATACTTTAAATTTCTTTTTACCAAATAAGTTGCCCCCTAAAAAAAATGCAGTGATCAAAACAAGTACAAGAAGCGTCCATAAAATGAGTGGTGGTACTCCTGTCTTTCGGCTTTCATCTCTTACAATAATACTATTAAGCATATTGCTTAAAGCCGGGATCATCTGTTGAAATCGTAATTTGTCCCCGGGATTATATGAATCAACCATTACTCTTTCCCAGATCCTGCCTGCAATTTCTTTTGACTTTTTTAACTCCTCTATTACTCTTATCTCATCCCCACCCTTATCAAAGTAATCTCTTCTTGCTTCCAGGAATTTCCTGAAATCATCACGAAGGAGTTTCCGGGTACTATCAGGAAACAAGTCGCAGCGGATAATGGCTGAATTGACACTAACCATTTCGTCAACGATCAATTGTCTTCTTACTTCATATCTTGAAACGACAAATGAAAATGTAAATCCAAGTAAGAGGGACATTATTCCAACAACAGATCCTTCAATAGCACCAGGGGTTTGCTTTAGCACTTCAGGATATTTCGTTGTGCGTATTTTATTGAAAGCATAACCGAGCCATATAAATAAAATGATCAGCGCAAAAATAACTATCATCATGAAAGAAGGCGGAAGCTGGAAAAAGCTGGAATTCATAAAATGAAATTAATTCATTTTTAAAGAATGGTAAGTTTAGTTGCTGTATGTAAATCTTAATAAACTTAAATCAGCAGAAATTATGATATTAGCCTTTAAAAAACTTGCCCGAAGTCTGGTTGAAAGAAGTCATCAGCGATGCAGAAAAAAACTGAAGTTCATCGTTGCCATAGGTTTTAATTTTTAACTTTGGTACATTACATACAAATCCTTGAAAGTTTTTAGCGGACACCTCTGCGCTTTTAATTTTCCCAGGATTATATCATTAAACAACCTCCTTATTATTATGAAAAAAATTATTTTGTTTGTAATGATCCTTTCAGGTTTATTGCAAATAGCCTCAGCACAGGAAACAAAAAAAGAAGAGAAGTTCAGGAAGAATACAGTGCATATAAATATCACCAATCCACTCATTTTTGGCAGCGGATCTATAGTGTTAGGTTATGAACGGCTTTTAAAAAGTAAGAAGCATTCCTTTACAATTAATGTTGGATTAACAAGTTTTCCTGATTTTGGTCTAATTGAAAATGACTCTTTAAAACATTTAAATAAGCTAAAAGACCAAAAAGGGTTTAATGTTTCAGCAGATTACCGTTTTTATCTTCTTAAAGAAAACAAGTATCCGGCGCCAAGGGGAATTTATATTGGTCCTTACTACTCTTACAATTATTTTGGAAATCATAATTCCTGGGAGATCAAAAGTCCAAATGGATCTACTGCAATTGTTGAGTCAGAGGTCAAATTGAATGTGCACACTATCGGTTTCGAATTCGGCTACCAGTTCATTTTCCGCGACCGTTTTTCGTTAGATATGGTATTGCTGGGGCCGGGAATAGGTTCCTACAATTACAAAGCAGGGTTTAGTAATAATTTATCAGATGCAGCCAAGCAAAAAATATTAGAGGCTTTGGATGGCGCCCTTGCTGAAAAATTTCCGGGTTATGGAATTATTGTCAATGAAGAAGAATTTAAAAGAACAGGTTCGACTGATAGAACTACTATTGGGTACAGGTACATGGTTCAGTTAGGATTTAGGTTCTGATTTTTTAAAGAATCAAAAATGAAATCAATATAGCAACCGAATCTGCACCAGGTGATACTGATCATGTATAGACTGCAACAGGAAAGCTATTTAAATTTTCAGTTAAATGAAAGATACAAACCAAAATAAGATAGAAAAGCAAGAAGCGAAAAAGAAAAAGGAAATTGCAAGGATTGAACAAGAAGTGGCAAAAAGGAAAGACGAAATAGCCAGGATCAAAAAAGAAGCCGCAAAAAGGGAAATGGATGAAGCTAAAAAGGAATATAATAATGAAAAATCACGGATAGTTTTGGAAAGATTACAATTGAACTGGATAAAGTGGAATATCACATGTATCGCACTTGGATTTACAGCGTACAAATTTTATCAATCCAGGGTTCAGGAAGGAGCAAATATGAATCGATATTATATTACCGGCAGGGAGCTCGGGATCTTCCTGATCTCCCTTGGTTTTATAACATTATTGCTCGCTACGTTACAGCATAAAAAAAATATTGCGTATTTAAGGTCGCGATATCCAAATATGCACTATTCCCTTGCATTGCGGCTGTCTTATGTTATTCTGACTTTTTCTGTGATAGTTTTTCTGATGGTTATTTTCAGGACATAATTTTTTATGTGTAAGCATCGGGAATTTTCTATGATCGTGATGTGTAAGTTGAATTAAATTAAAATTGAATTTTACATAAAAGATGCAAACCCTGTGTTTACATTTTTAAGAAACCACCAATCATGACAAAAGATACGTTCTTTCCAATAGCGGCTATGTTAATTATCTCGCTTTTGGCGGTGCTAATACCGATCTTTATCGGACAGCGTTATGGCGTTTATCGTTCGAAAAAAATTCCGCCACCTGATAGTGGTCCTGTCAGCACCATTGTTAGCGCTGCATTGGGCCTGCTTGCTTTTTTGCTTGCATTCACATTTCAGATCGCTGTTAACCGGTACACCGATAGAAAGGAAATGTTGATCGATGAAGTTACCACGATCAGGACTGCATACCTGCGATCTGGGTTAGTACCCGAACCTTTCCGTTCTCAGACAAGAAAATATCTTGTTGAATACACTGATCTGCGCATTGAACTTGCAAAAGAAATTTCAAAGCTTGACAAAACAATGGCCAGTTCCGAACAGATACTCGACACATTATGGAATTATTCAGAAAGAATAGCTGACCAGGATCGAAGTTCAGAAGCATATTCGCTATACATTACTTCAGTAAATGACCTGGTTGAAAAATATAATCAGCGGGTAACGGTTTCATTGGAGTACCGCATTCCTGTTTCTGTTCTTTATACTTTATGTATCATCACATTTTTGTCCATGTTTTCTCTTGGATACCAGATCGGTCTTTCCGGAAAAGCAAGTTTCAGGTTTAGCATGTTGCTTGCTATCATTTTTGCCAGTATCATTCTTTTGATTTTCGCCCTTGATCGTCCTGAATTAGGATTAACAAGGTTTAATCAAAAACCTATGCTCAAATTGCAACAGCAATTACATGAAAGTGTTCGACTAAAACAATGAAAGCAGCTGTGGAAGGTGTAACCTATTATGTTGGATTTTTCAGAAAAAAATAAAATGAATATACAAGTGGCAGCCGCAGATAACAATGGAGCTGATTTTGGCGCAAGAGAAGCATTGACTTTTGTTTTCCAAAATTGTAGTTTGTGTAAGTAACTTTGATGTTGGGATCATCATGACTATGGCCAAACCAATACCTTAATTTAAAAAACAATTATGTTAGATAACTGTAACCCAAAACCATTTCTACGTAAGGCAATGCTGATGTTTTTATTAGCAATGCTTTCATCCACTGTTTTTGCCCAGGTCTTTACCAATAAAGAGGTGGGAAAGAAAAATGCTGTCTTCATTGACAGCCTTAAGAAGTCAGAGTATCCCTATTCTCTTCCTATTTTGGGTGCAAAGGCTACCAAGGCCGGATACAATTTGCCTTATTCAGCGGGGGTAAGTCTAAATTATTTCTGGCAGGTCTCAGACCTCATCATTGATAACTTGCAAGTCGGGTTTAATAATGGTCCTATGTATAACCTTGATGAAATAGTGAGGTTCAACAAAGCTAGAACAACGGCTAGTGCCTTAACAGTGAGGCCGGATATTTGGCTGTTTCCTTTTCTGAACATCTATGGAATTTTGGGAAGGGCTAAGGCTTCTACTGAAGTTGGATTTGGAGTATGGGTACCTGATTCTACCAACACACCAAAACAAGTAACATCTGCAACATCTTTAGTTGAATTCAATACCAGCACATACGGAATAGGTTTTACACCCACTATTGGAGTAGGCGGAGGATTCCTGGCTCTTGATATGAATGTGGCATGGACAGATGTGCCTCAACTTAGTAAGCCGGCACGTTCTTTTATATTTGGTCCCCGGTTGGGTAAAAATTTCAAGCTTAAAAAACCTGAACAAACAATTGCAATATGGGCTGGTGCATTCCGAGTGCAAATCAGCTCAGGAACCGATGGATCCCTTGCCCTGTCAGAAGTACTACCCGCCGATCAGTTAGGAACCAAGGTGGACGAAGGAATTGCAAAAGTGGGTAACGCCCAGCAACAAGTAGATGCGTGGTGGGCAAGTCTTACACCCCCACAACAACAGAATCCGGTTAATGAAGCCAAATATAATGCAGCCAATAGGGCACTGGCAAGAGCAGGTGAAATACTCGCAAGTGCCGATAATGCTATTAGTACTATATCAACGTCAACGGTTCAATATTCTATGGATAAAAGGCCAAAGGATCCATGGAATTTCATCATCGGATCTCAATACCAACTCAATAAACATTGGATGTTAAGAGGTGAAGTTGGATTTCTCGGTTCCAGAAGTCAGATCATTGCTGGTCTTCAATACCGGTTCGGTTTATAACCTGGAAATAAATGAAAAAAAAATTTTTGATCATTGGCTTGCTTCTTTTTGCTAATGCCGCAAGAACCCAGGTTTTAATTTCCATTTTATTGGGTGATAAATTGAATAGCGGAAAAATAGAATTTGGATTAGAGGGTGGAGGCAACTGGTCCACTATTAAGAATCTGGATGGTGCAAAAAATCTCACAGGGTTCAATCTTGGTTTTTATTTTGATTTTAAACTTCAGGATTCATCCTGGATGATAAATACGGGAGTTATTGTAAAATCCAGCATGGGTGCCGATGAATTACCGGTTTATCAACTCGGCGATCCTGATCTTGACAATGCATTTAGCGGGGGAAAAATTGCAAGGAAAATAAATTACTTCAACGTGCCCATACTCATGAAGTATACTTTTAAAAATCGTATTTATGTAAAAGGAGGCGTGCAGCTTGGGTTACGCTATAAGGCTTTTGATCAGTTTACAAATTCAATAAATGATGAGGAAGACCTGAAATATAAAGTAGATATAAAAGACCAGTATCATGCACTTGATGCGGGTCTTGCAATTGGTGCAGGTTACCGGTTAATTAAGGGAAATGGAATGAACATTGGGTTACAATATTATTTTGGGCTTGTTGATATCAGGGTTGACGATTCATCGCCTGATCAAATTAACCGGGTTCTATATTTAACGGCAGGTATTCCTATTGGAAAAAATTCAAAAAAGAAAAAAGCTGATAAAGCGGGACAATAGAAGTATTGACGCTTTTGAAATGTATGATTGTTTACTTGTTGGCGTTGTTTGCTTCAGAATTTAAACCTTATTGAATGAAGAAACTGCTATTATGTTTTCTTTCATTGTATCATATTTCCTTTTTGCTTGCACAAAATTCAGCTGATACAGTTAAACAGGAACAGCTCAAAAAAAATGCCGATGATCCCGCAAATTTTTTGACCAGGGTAGAGGTCTTTAATGAGTTACAGCACCATGAAAAGAATGGAAATGATTTCTACGTAAACCAGACAACGGTGAGAACTATTCTTAAAATAGGAAAACGTTTTACTACACGGATAGATCTTCCTTATGTTTACAATTCCATTAATACACCGGCAAACTACAAGCAATCGGGTATAGGGGATATTTCATTTCGCCTGCTTGGATATAAATTTTTGGAAAAAAAATTATCTGCCTTTACTGCTTCTATTGAGATCAGTATGAATACGGCGCAATCACCCATTCTTGGAACCGGTAAGAATGTGATACTTCCTGTTGTCTCTTATTCGAAATTAATACCAAAGAAAAAAATACTTTTATCAGCAGTTCTTCAACAAGCAAATTCTATAAGTGGGGATGAAACAAGATCAGATATCAGTTTTTCAAAATTGCAATTGATAGCCCTCAAATATTGGTCAAAAAGATTCTGGACGGTGCTGGCTCCTGAATGGTACTATGATTATATCAATGATGGCGCCTCTATGATCCTGAGAACTCGTTTTACCGGTGCTCCAACACCACGCATGAACATCTGGATAACACCAAGTGCAGGATTATTTGGGGATTTTGTAGGAAGATACAAATGGAGTTTAGATATAGGTGGCCGTTATTTTTTTCTCAGGGAAATGAATTTCAAGAAAAAATAAATATTAATGAATAGATATACTTCAATAAAGTATTCAAAAAGGATCAGCTTGTGAAAAGTGACAAAGTATTGCAACGATAAAAGTAATAAGGATGAAGTTTTTTAAACATTATCTTTAGGATGATAAGAATCACATTGGAAATGCAACTTAGAAATAGAATTTAGATATGCTGTTTAGATTAAAAAATTAAAACTTCAAATATTTGTATGCTGCGTCAACTACTAAAGCTCCGCTATCTTGCTGTAATTGTAACTGTATTTCTTTTGATAGACGCTATTGGTGCAATTGCCTGGGGAGTATATAAATCTATTGAGAGTTACAGACAGATCTTTGATAATGACCCGGAAACCCGCCCGCTTCTTAATATCCTGAGATCGATAGATGTTTTTCTGTTTGGCCTTGTGTTCCTGATATTTGGCCTTGGTCTCTCCCGCATCTTTCTTTATTATGGAAAACCAGATCCCAAATTACCAAACTGGTTGAAGATAGACAGCTTGTCGGAACTCGCCGTTTTGCTTTGGGAAACGATTATCACTGCATTTATTATTTATTTCACGACTACAATAGCAATGATCGAGGAGGCAGAATTCAAATGGACGATACTGGTTATGCCTGTCTCTATTCTAATGCTTACAGTCTGCCTCGTTATTTTCAAACGCTATGTAGCAGACCCTGAGAAAAAAAATCATAGGAACGATCATAATGACAATAAAAACGATCAGGCTTCCTAATAAGCAACGCCTGTAATTGCCTGATATGTTTGTTAAAAATTAAAGACCATTACCTAAAGCCACTTTATGCAACTATTAAACCATTTTAAATCGAAACCAACTACTATAGAAGAGCGATTTCAACTTGGAAAAGAGCTACGAAAAAAATTTCCACGAATTGCCCAGGGTGAATACAAGCCAGCTCCTGATCGTGCAGATCCTGTTTCTATTTTAGAAGAGCAAGCCAAAACCCGTTTACCGGATCTTGTTCCTATTCGTTATGCGAGAATGCTTACTTCACCATTTGCTTTTTTGCGTGGTGCGGCAGCAATTATGGCAGCAGACCTGAGTGCAAATGGGGAAACATCCGGAATTACTGTACAAGCATGTGGTGATATGCATGTAGCCAATTTTGGAGTATTTGCCTCGGCAGAACGCAATCTTATTTTTGGTATAAATGATTTTGATGAAACATTACCGGGCCCATGGGAATGGGATTTGAAACGGCTTGTTGCAAGTATTGTGGCTTCGGGCAGATTTCTTGGTGCCGATAAAGATTTATGCGAAGAGTCAGTAATGGCAGCCGTTAGTTCTTATCGCAAAAGAATGAAAGAGTATGCGTATAAGGGAAATTTAGAATTGTGGTATTCAACCATCAATGCAAAAGATGTTCTTAAAGCCCTAAATCCATCGGCACGTAAAGCTGCAGACAGGATAATGACCAAAGCCCGTCAGCGTACACATATGCAAGTATTAGGAAAAATGACTGACTTGGTTGATAATAAATATCGACTGAAAGTTAATGCGCCATTCATAGTAAGGGAAACACATACACAGGCGGGTAGACCCATTGACGAAGCATTGGGCATGTTGCTTGAATCTTATTTCAAGTCTCTGGCTCATGATCGTAAGAATTTGCTCAAGCATTATAGAATTGTGGATGTAGCAAGAAAAATAGTTGGGGTAGGTAGTGTAGGCACCCGGTGCTGGATAATTTTTCTTACTGGAAATAATTCCGACGATCCTTTATTTCTACAGGTAAAAGAAGCACAGCCATCTGTAATGGAAAAATTTCTTGGAGGGTCACCTTTTAATGATCAGGGTCGCAGAGTAGTCGAAGGCCAACGATTAATACAAGGAGCACCGGATATTTTTTTGGGATGGGGTGAATTGGATGGCCTTCATTTTTATGTTCGCCAGTTGCGTGATATGAAAGGTGGAGTTGAATTCGATCCTAAAACAGTAAAACTTGAGAACATGCCACAGTACTCCTCATTGTGTGCATGGGCATTAGCACTTGCTCATGCAAAATCAGGAGATGCTGCCATGATCGCCGGTTATGCAGGCAACAGCGATGAGTTAGATGAAGCAATGGTAAACTTTGCTTTTGCTTACGCAGATCAGACTGAAAAAGATTTTAATACACTTGCCGCAGCAGCAAAAAACGGAAAGATCAAAGTGGCTGACGAAGCAGAATAAAATTGGTTTGTATAGCTGCATTCGATTCTATAAAATCTCTTTTAAAAATTATTTATTCGGAAATAGTAAAAAGGATAATCATTATACCTTTCCAATGTCTTTTTGGGTAACTTGAAATAAAAGAAAAAAAGGAATGAATAAAAGGCCATTGATATTGGTAATAGCAACTATCATATTCTTTGTTTTTTCAGGAACAATAATTTTGCAACGATGCAAGCCAAAGGATAAGGAAATATCTTCATTACAAACAGGGAACAATGAATTTATTGGTGACCAGGCTTGCAAAAGTTGTCATGCAAAACAATATGATGATTGGCTGAGATCAGATCATTTTATGGCCATGCAGCCGCCAAATGATTCAACAGTAAAAGGAAATTTTAATAATGTAAGTTTTACGGGTGATGGAGTAACCAGCAGGTTCTTTAAAAAAGATGGGAAATTCTTTATCAATACGCAGGGCGATGATGGTCGCAATTATGATTATGAAGTGAAATATACATTTGGGTTCACACCGTTACAGCAATATCTTGTTGAATTCCCCGGCGGAAAAATGCAGGTACCAAGAGTTAGCTGGGATGCAAAGCAAAAAAAATGGTTTCACCAGTATGCGGGTCAAAAAATAAATTCTCACGACTGGTTTCACTGGACGGCCAATTCACAGAACTGGAACACGATGTGTGCTTCCTGTCATTCTACCAATCTTCAAAAAAATTATAGTGTTGACTCGGATAGCTATCATACTACTTATAGTGTAATTAATGTAAGCTGTGAAAGTTGTCATGGTGCAGGTAAACAGCATGCTGATTTCGTTAATAGTAATGAGTATAAAAAAGGGAAAAAGATTCCGGGCTTTTATCTTAATAAAAACTCAGAGCAACTGGCACAAATAAATTCTTGTATGCCTTGTCATGCACGAAAAAGTGATATCAGCGCCACACTAACTAAGAGTGGTGAGATCATGGATGATTATATTCCTGAAATACCCAGCAATGAACATTTTCATGCGGATGGACAGGTGAATGATGAAGATTATATCTATACTTCTTTTTTGCAAAGCAAAATGTTTCATCGTGGTGTAAAATGCAGTAGCTGTCATAACTCTCATTCAGGAAAAATTCTTTTTGCTTCTAACCAACTTTGCCTGCAATGTCATGAAAAAAAATATGATGATCCTTCTCATACATTTCACCCGGTTGGTATTGCTGCTTCGGAGTGTACGAGTTGTCACATGCCGGGAAAAATATATATGGGAGTTGATCTAAGGCATGATCATAGTTTCCGGGTTCCCCGTCCTGATCTTTCGGTAAAATATGGTACACCTAATGCTTGTACCAACTGTCATAATGATAAAACATCTCAATGGGCGACGGATGCTATAATAAAATGGTTTGGCCCTGTTCGTAAATACCATTTTGCAGATGATCTTATTCCCGGGAGTAAAATTGATAAGAACAGTGAGGCACATCTCGTAAAACTTTTGGGAGATACCGCTGTACCAAACATTGTAAAAGCAACCGCTGCTTATTACCTTGGAAGTATTCCAACACAGAGCAGTTTATCTAACTTACTACAACTTCTTTCGAATGACGATGCACAAATAAGATACAGGGCATTAAGAAGTTTTTCCAATTTTCCGGTTGCAAACTGGCGGGAGAATGTTGGTCCATTACTTTCGGACAAAGTAAGAGCAGTAAGGATCGCTGCTGCGGATCTCTATATTACCATCCCTGAAAAAGATATACCGAGCCAATATTCCCAGGCATTTTCTGCTGCCCGTAATGAACTTCAAAACTATGTTCTTTACCAGGCAGATTTTTCAGTTGGTAACGTGATGATCGCCGATCATTACTTGCGGCTAAATGACTTTAGCAATGCTGAAAGATTTTATGTAAGAGCCCTGAAAAAAGACAGCTTGATGAATTATGCCCGGCTCAATTTATCAACAGCGTATAATGCACAGGCAAAAAATGACAAGGCTTTAGATGTCCTGGAGACTGCCGCAAAGATCGATCCCGGTAATGATCGCATATATTATAATATGGCATTGCTTTATAATGAAATGAACGATAAAAAAGGTGCAGAAAGATCCTTTGCAAAAGCAGTGGCATTAAAAACCACTAATCCAAGAGTGTATTATAATTATGGATTGTTATTGAATGAGATTAAAAAATTCAAAGAAGCGGAAGATGTTTTACAAAAAGGAATATCTATTGATCCGTCATCTGCTGAAATGTATTATGCACTTTGTTTCGTTTACCTTCAATCTAATGATACAATTAAAGCGAAAGAAACAGCTATAAAACTAAAACAACTCGATCCGGGCAATCCTAACTACCAACAATTATTTAAAAATTTTGGGATTTAATGGATAGAATTAAATTTTTATTTGCCGAATATATAACCAATAGTAAAGTTTATACCGAAGTCATTTGTGGATGCAGCTTTTAAGGATGGGCGGTTATCATAACTATCATAAAAACTAAGACCGACATTAAAATCTTTAAAGAACTCATAACTCATATTTACCTGCAGATCCATCCTTACCCGACCCCAATCTGTAAGTCCGGGATAAAGAATGTACTGAGCATCGATCGTCATCTTTGGGAATATATATCGGAATTTTTTGTATTGGATCATGAGTAGTCCTTCCAGGTTACTTACATACCCCGTACTATCACCCCTATCTTCCAGGTTAAAAGAAAGACCAGCGCCTGTCAATAGACGCTCATGATTGCTATTAATAAGTATTTTACCACCGCTTCCATTTAGTATAAAACGACTACTCAATCCCAATTGTGTGTTTTGCTGCCATCCAAAAAGAGCGTTGGTGTACCAACTATTCCTTAGCTTAATATAATGGTCAATGGCTACATCTTGTTTTCTTGACACAAAAGAATCTGCAGAAGTGTGGGTCAGTACAGAGTTTAATTTTAATGTAGTTTCTTTTTTTGGTTTACGGTAAGTTGTAGTACTACTAAAGGTAAACTGGGCATTATCACTTGATTTTGCATAATTAAAACCAAGATTAACACTACCATCAAGCCTTTTTATAAATTTGTCTTTAATGCGTACTATCTCTACAACATCGTCCAGCCTGGCATACGCTACTACAGAAAAAAGCGAGTCCATGGTGGTAACATATACGTCCCCATTCCGCATGGTTATCTGTAATGTTTTATTGGATTCTATCTTTACTATGTATTCCCATTTGATATCAATCTTGCCCGGACCTTCTACATCAATAAGGAGCTTGGCGAATTTCATGCTTTTTATTTCGCCGGTTAGCATATTACCGTTTCTCAAATAAACTTTATCTGTCTTTTGCGCCAACCCAATTTCGGACAACAGTAATATAAAGATCAATCCGAATATTTTTAAAACAGGATTGTGCATGGGTCAAAAAAATCTTCGGGATTTAAATTTTGGAGAAATCAGTATAATTAAAAATAATAATAAATCACAACATAGAGTATCAGAATGAACTTGTCAAAAATAACCTCGGAAATGATATGAGTAATGAATTGTTTAGTAAATTATGATGATAAAAAAATGCTGTATTGATACTTTGTATCGAGTGGTTATGGTTACGATCACCTTAAAAGGAACGGTAGGGTTTAAATAATTGCCGGATGGCGGTCAAATGCCAGCATTCTCATTTCATGGGTGCCGTTATACGGGGTTGATTAAGAATGCACTATTGATCAAAAATTCCCTCTTGATTGAGTTAACCGTTAATTAACCGTTTAACACTTATCTTAGGTATATAACTAAATTAATATTGTGCAGCACTTTATTTTTTTGAC
>JBIOVR010000390.1:0-7411 GCA_044867875.1 Chitinophagaceae bacterium | reverse complement strand
CCATCAACTCATCCTTCAATGCTGAAAACCTATCACTCCGATCTGCCTTATTTAATTTAGCTTTTGAAATTTCATATACTTTTTGTTTTGCAAAAGCATTTACTTTTTCACGAAGATTATCATCATGCTCAGGTTTCTTGTAATCTCTTTTACCTTTCACACCTACCATATCACGCAATTCTTCCTGTGCTTTTATCTGGATACGAATCGCATCATGCGCCACTTCCAAAGCTTTTATCAGGTCAGCTTCACTGCATTCCTGTGCTTCGCCTTCCACCATCATCAGGTTTTTATCAGTAGCAGCAATTATAAATTCAAGATCCGATTCTTCTAATTCAGCGCGGTTAGGATTTACTATGAATTCACCGTTCACTCTTGCCACACGAACTTCAGAGATGATTTCTTTAATGGGAATATCAGAAACTGCCAATGCTGCCGATGCAGCTAAACAAACCATTGCATCAGGCAATATTTGTTCGTCGCTGGAGATAAGTGATACCAGCACCTGCACCTCGCATAAATAATCTTCAGGAAATAATGGACGCAAAGCACGGTCAACAAGTCTCGAGGTCAATATTTCATAATCGTTTAATCTTGCTTCACGTTTAAAGAAAGAACCCGGAATGCGTCCAGCGGAAGCAAATTTTTCCTGGTAGTCTACTGATAATGGAAAAAAATCCTGCCCTTCCTTCGGGTCTTTATTTGCTACTACTGTTGCCAGTAGCATGCAATTGCCAATGCTTACGGTTACTGCACCGTCAGCTTGGCGGGCAAGTCGCCCTGTTTCTATGGTAACCATACGGCCACCGCCTATATCAAATGTTTTACGAATAGGTTGTTGTAACATTTCTAAAAATTTATGGTTTGTGGTTTATTACCAGCAAACTCATGTGAGGAATTTATGTACCCGGCTTATTACTACTATTTAGCTTCCATTGCGTCGCACTCTTGTACGTTCTTATCGCTATTCAGCAAAATTGAAAAGCAGGAAAGACAAAAAAATGCAAACTCTCAGAAACTAAAAGCTCCGTATTAAGCGGAGTTTTGGGAGCCGAATTATTTTCTGATACCGAGTTTTTCAATCAGCTGGCGATAACCTGTAAGGTCATGTTTCTGAAGATAGTTAAGCAAACGCTTACGTTTACCAACCAACTGCATCAGGCCGCGGTGAGTTGAAAAATCTTTTTTGTTTGTTTGAAGATGTGAGGCGATCTGGTTCATACGCTCAGTTAATAGAGCGATCTGACCTTCAATTGATCCTGTGTTTGATTCTTTTCCGCCATATTGAGCGATGACGGTCGATTTTTTTTCTTTTGTTAAAGGCATCTGTTTATTTTTTTAATTTCATCCGATTTTACATCCGATTATTTGTGGCGGCAAAGGTAAGGCAAGGAGGCATATCAACAAAGAAATCAGGCATTTTTGATTTAGCTTTGAACCCTCTAATTTATCCACTGATGTTAGAAGAACAATTATCAGAAGATACCCGAAATATCCTTGGTCTTCAACTGCCTACGGATCCCCGCTGGGTTGACCTGGCTGGGAAATCGATAGAAGAAATTTTGACCGACCATGCCTACTGTGAGCAAAAAGCGGCTACCACCTGCATCTCGCTTATTCAACGTTATAGTGAAAGGGAAAAGCTTGTAAAAGAGTTAGCTCCGATCGTTACCGAAGAATGGGGACATTTCAGGCTCGTATTGCAGGAATTAGAAAAGCGGAATTTGAAACTTGGTAAGCAAAGAAAAGATGAGTATGTAAACAAGCTCATCGAGTTTCAGAAACAAGGCGGTAGTGTGGAAAGCCGTATGCTGGATCAATTATTAACTATGGCGTTGATCGAAGCAAGAAGCTGTGAACGTTTCAAAAGATTAAGTGAAGGATTGAATGATGAATATCTGCGCAATTTTTATCGCCGCTTTATGGAAAGTGAGGCTGGACATTACACATTGTTTATTGAACTCTCAGAAACTTATGTTGACAAAGAAAAAGTAAGGAAGCGTTGGGCCGAATGGCTGAAATACGAAGCTGAGGTTATTAATCATCTTGAAGTAAGAGGCGATAGAATTCATTGATCATGTAAATTCTTTCTTTAATTCTCCTTCTCCATCCCCGATCTCTGAGGCAAATACATCAGGCTTATAACCGATCTTCTCTTCATAATATGCATTGATCTTAGAAGAAAAGTCTTCAAACTTATTTTTCTTTACCAAAGCAATTGCACAGCCACCAAATCCAGCACCGGTCATTCTTGCGCCAATACAATCTTCGTAAGTTTTACAAAACTCAACAATGGTATCCAATTCTTTTCCACTTACTTCATACCAGTCTTTTAAAGATTGATGTGATGCATACATGAGTTTCCCAAAAGTTACCAGGTCATTTGCTTTTAAAGCATCTTTTGCTTCTCCTACCCTGAAGTTTTCACTGATCACATGCAATGCTCTTTTGTCCAAGACAGGATCATTGATAAGATGGCGATGATCTTCAAAGGTTTTAAGATCTATATCGCAAAGATGAGTTACGTTCAATTCTTTTTTTAATGCTTTCAATGCTTTACCACATTCGGTAAAACGTTCATTGTATTTTGAGTCAGCAAGTGTTCTTTGCTTATTGCTATTGATGATCGCCAAAATATGATCCCCAATTTCAAAAGGAATGTATTCGTATTCCAGCGTATCGCAATCAAGCAGAAGAGCATTATTTCTTTTACCCATTGCTACAGCAAACTGGTCCATTATACCTGAGTTGACACCGATAAATTTATTCTCTACTTTTTTACCCATCAATGCCAATTCTTTTCCGGAAATATTTAATCCAAATAATTTACTTAGTGCAAAGCCTGTTAATACTTCAATAGATGCTGATGACGACAGGCCTGCACCAATAGGCAGGTTGCCATAAAACAACATATCTAAGCCAGAGATATGGTCTCCTTCCTGTACAATTTCATGGATCATACCCAATGGATAATTGAACCAATCTTTACCTGTTTTAGAATATGAATCCTGGAGATGAAAATCTGCTTTTTCAGGAAAATTGAGTGAACTAAATCGCAGTAGCTTATTATTGTTTTTTGAAACGAGCAGCCATGTTCCTAATGAAATAGCACAAGGCATTACTTTGCCGCCATTATAGTCTATATGTTCCCCGATCAGGTTCACCCGGCCGGGGCAAAAGAAAATATGATCCGGGGTCTTTCCGAATTGTGATGAAAATTCTTTTATCATTGCATCTGTATTCAACGCCGATTGATTATGTCTATTCAAAAAAAGTTTTGTTTTAAAGATTCAAAGGGTGAAGATATTTATTTGTTCTCACTCACCAACAAACATGGAACTAAAGTATCCCTTACCAATTACGGTGCCATTATTACTGCATTTAAAGTGAAAATAAAGGACGATTCATTTAATGATATTGTTCTTGGATTTGATAATGTTGAAGATTATTTATCGGACAATTATTTAAAACATTATGCTTACCTGGGTGCAGCCTGCGGTAGATATGCAAACAGGATCAAGAATGGAAAATTTACATTGGATGGAAAGGAATATCAGCTTACGCAGAATATGGGCAACGATATTTTGCATGGAGGTAAAGAAGGGTTTGATAAAAAGACATGGGAGGTGGTTTTGGTAAATGAATATCCTAATCCTGCTCTAGAATTAAAATATATAAGTAAAGATGGCGAAGAAGGCTTTCCCGGAAAACTTGAAACAATTATTCGTTTTGAATTGAATGATGAAAATGAATTGAGCTATGAATTTAGTGCAGCTACTGATAAAGCTACTGCTGTTAATCTTACTCAGCACAGTTATTTTAATTTAAATAATGGCAAAGGAACAATCGACGATCATGAAATAAAGATCAATTCCTCTTACATTCTTGCACAGGATGAAGGACTAGTTTGTAATGGCGATTTTATAGCCGTTGCAAATAATCAATACGATTTTACAATTTTTAAAGCAATAAATACTGACTGGAATAAAGCTGATGGCTATGATCAGTGTTTTATTGTAGATAATAAAACTGAAAAATTAGAATTAGTGGCAGAAGCAAGATCAAAAGAGTCAGGTATCCAATTGCAAATTTTTTCTACTGAACCTGCCGTGCAATTTTATACAGGACAAGGTTTAAATATAAAAAATGCAAAGGGTGGAAATCAATATGTACCATTTTCCGGATTTTGTTTGGAAACACATAAGCATCCCAATGCGATCAACATCCCAAATTTTCCAAATACAGTTTTAAGACATGGAGAAAAGTATTATCAAAAGAATATTTATAAAATAATTCAGGCTGATTTGAAATAGTTTATTTCATCACTTAGATCAAGAAAAGAAAACTTTAATTGCAACTCTTTTGTCTTTTCAAGATGAGTTTTTAGAAAAGCCTTATGAGCATTTGTTTCCGGCTGAAAAGCCTTGTGTTTTCTTGCGATCACGATCTTTTTTATTTCTTCCATTAATTGCTGAGACTGCTCATTTATAAAACTTTCGTTGAATTTCTCCATTACAAACTCTGTAGCCGGGTAATTCGGATGAACCATATCGATATCATAAAAGCGATAATCCCTTAGTACATCGATCACCAATTCATAAGCCGGGAAATAATGGAGTCCCGGAAATTTATTTATCATGTGATGTACTGCCTCTATAAGCCTGGCTTTGCTCCTGTTATTTTCTATCACCCCATCTCTGATATGTCGTACCGGGCTTATAGTAAAAATTATTTTAAGTTTTGAATTAAATTGTTTCAATCGGTGATAAGTATTATCAAGCAGTGAAATTGTTTCATCGATCGTCAGCAAATGTTTATTGAACCATTGTGACGGGGCCCGGTGACAATTTGCAACTCCATTATCGTCTTGCAATCCTCCCAATTCTGCTTCGGTTGTTAACCGATAAGAAAAAGATGATCCTAGTGTTATAATTAACCAATCTGCTTCTTTCAAAAAAATATGGCCCTGTTGTTGGGATTGATTAATGCTTTTCAAACATTCATCATCATTGATATTTGAGAATCTTGAGTGATGCTCCCAGCTATTCCAGACTTCGTTTAAAAGAAATAAGTCTTCTTTTTTATATTTTTTGTTTTCAGTGTATGATATTAATGAACTGCAAACACTTCGTGGATCAAATAAAATGCCATTCGGATTTTGAAGAACTGAAAATTTTAATTCACTCAATGTATTGCCGATATGTTCAGTAAAACAAGAACCTGTCAACATTATTTTGTCTCGATAAGTAATTCTTGCTTCCGGCGATTTTATTTGTATTGGTAATTGAAACTGCATTTCTTTTTTAAATAAAAATTTCTCCTGCTGTTCGTAAACTTTCTGCTAACGCTTCTTTATTAAGACCTGTTGCTATATTATTCTTTTCAAAATAACTGATCATCCATTCGGTATTCATATTGCCAACCAAATCATCATTTGCCATAGGGCAACCACCAATTCCTTTTAATGCTCCATCAAATCTTTTACAGCCAGATTTTGTCGCAGCCTCCAGTTTCTGGTGCCAGTTTTCAGATGTGGAATGAAGATGAACGCCAATTTCTGTGGATGGTAATGATTCAACAAGGTAACTTGTCATATCATAAACTTGTTCGGGACTGGCAACGCCAACCGTATCGGCTAAAGAAATTATTTCAATATCTAATTCAACAAGCTTTTCAACCCAATTGAAGACAATGTCCTCATCATATAAGTCATTATATGGATTGCCGAACGCCATTGAGATATAAATAACAAGCTTCTTGCTTTTATTGATGCATAGATTCTGTATCTCTTCTACCCTTTTCAATGATTCTTCAATCGATGAATTTGTATTTCGCTGTTGAAAAGTTTCAGAAACCGAAAATGGAAAACCGAGATATGTTATTTGATCAAATACCAAAGCTTCTTCTGCTCCTCGAAGATTAGCAACTATGGCTAACAGTTTTGTATTTCCGACTCCTGACCCGATAGCTATCGGGTCCAGGCTCCTGGCTACCTCCGCAGTATCCGCCATTTGCGGAATTGCTTTTGCCGAAACAAAACTTCCAAAGTCAATGGTATCAAATCCAACTTTCAATAAAGAATTGATGTATTCAATTTTTTTATCCGTTGGAATAAAGTTTTTCCAACCCTGCATAGCATCACGAGGACATTCAATAAGTTTTACAGGAGAATTCATTTAAACAAAGGTAAACTTTGCTGATTATATCTTAGGCCAATACACGTTGACGCATTGCTTCATACAGTATAATACCCGTGGCAACGGAAACATTCAATGAGTCAAATTCGCCAGCCATCGGTATTTTTATTTGTTCATCACAAATTTTTTGTAAGGCAGGGTAAACTCCTTTTTCTTCACTGCCCATGATGATAGCAGTTGGTTCTGAAAAATCAACTTCACTAAAACTTTTTTCAGCTTTCATTTCTGTTGCGTATACTTTAATTCCATTCAAATGAAGTTCATCAACTGCTTTCATCAAACTATTTACACGACAAACCGCAATTTTTTCCAAAGCCCCGGCAGAAGTTAATATAGCATCTTCATTCAATGCTCCTACTCCTTTATCAGGAATTATTATTGCATGCACTCCTGTGCAAAAAGCAGTTCTTGCAATACCGCCAATATTCCGGATATCAGTAATGCCATCAAGGATCAAAAACAAAGGGACTTCTCCATTTTCTGTGATAAAAGAAATTGTATCCTGTAAGTTTTGATATTGAACTTTTGCTATCTGTGCTACAATGCCTTCATGATTGCTAACATTAAACCCATCAAGTTTAGCAACCGGAACATAACTGATCGGAACCGCATTGAGTGTGGCAAGTTTTTTTATTTGTAATATTTGATCACCGATCACTTTTGTATCAAGATAGATCTTGTCGAGTTGCATCCCGGTTTGCAGAGCATCTATCACGGCTTTTCTTCCAATAACTAATGAACTCTTTTTGGGACGTTGTTGATTTCTGAAGCTTTTCACTTTTCAAAAATAGGGGTTTTGCTACTTAATAAATTGGTGAATAGAATTACTTAAAGTACAAGAGTGCGACCCTTCGCTTCGCTCTGGGTAAACTGCGACGCAAGTGTTCCATAACGAAAAGAACCTTGAACGGAGCGTCGCAAGAAAAACTAAATAGATGATCAAAAGCCGGGTAAATAAAAAATCCGGAAATCATTACAACTTCCGGATTCTATTGTTGTTTTTTTAGGTTTATACTCCAAATGCTTTCTTCACTTCATTTACCATATCAAGTTTTTCCCAGGTAAATAATTCAACTTCCACTTTTTTCTCATTGTCTTTACCCTTATTGAAAACTTTAGTTACCACTTTTGGTTCACGACCCATATGACCATAAGCAGCTGTTTCTGCATAAATAGGATTACGCAATTTCAAGCGTTGCTCAATTGCATAAGGA
>JBIOVR010000389.1:0-13254 GCA_044867875.1 Chitinophagaceae bacterium | reverse complement strand
CTGTTGTTGTGCGCATGGCTCAACGACTGCTGCCTCTATTAAATTGGTAGCGTATTCCCCAGCTTCCTCTCAAAACACTTGTCTCGCCAATAATAGGTGCCAGCTCGATGTGAAAGCCAAATTGTTTTGTGTTAAGCGGGTAAACATTTATGCCAATCGGAATCACTAGTCCTTCAAAGCCGTTTAGTCTACCACCGATACCTGCATACAATTCGTAATCATCCTTATTTACAATATCATAGGTAAGTACCGCTTCTATCGATGTTTCATCGAAGTAATTATCCGTTCCAATTCTTAGTTCAGGACGTAGTTTATTCTTGATTTCATAATTCAGGCCAACAAACGGCAAATTCGATTGATGGAAGTTGATTCCAAACTGGCCAAAAGCAAACGATGGCAAAACAAAAAGGAAAAAAACTACTAAAATTCTCATATGAAGTTTTGATGTAAATTTCTTGCGCACAACACATAAATATATGAACAAATCCAAATTCGTAAAAATCCAAGCTATTGAAGAGCAACTCCAACTTGTTTGTATTTATGTTGGGTTGGCGCATTCATGAACAAGCTAAAATTCAAGATCATCAAGTGGGCTTTTGATTTTTTCTAGCTGTGCTTTGCTCACATGTGTATATCGAATCGTTGTTTAATGCTGTTATGACCGAGCGTTCCTGGATAAGTCTTATGTCGGCTCCATTTTCCAAATTTGATCTATATGTAAATATTTATTTTTTAGCAATCAAAATTTTCCAGCCGGGTAATGACATCGGTGAAACAGGCTTTTCAATTTTTAATCCTGCAGTTTTTTGCCAACGCTCCATTTCATCTATTGACCAGGTGCCCGATGAACTGGTGAGTGAAAAATATAGACCGGTTGTGGAAGCAGCAACACCACCTTCACCCGGTTTTGATTGACGGATGAATTCACCGATAGCATAAATGCCACCAGGTTTTAAAGCTGCCGCAATTTTTTTTGCCAATGCAAAATTTTGTTCACTGGTAAAATGATGAACTACGTTATTGATCATTATAAGATCATATTTTTCTTTTCCAAGATCATCAGTCAATGCATTTCCTGCTGTATAGTTTACACGATTCGTTGTATCGTATCTTTTTGCAATAGCACTTGCTGATTCTATCGAGCCAGGCAATTCCATTATCGTACTTGATAATGAAGAATGTTTCTTACACAGTTCAATAGAAAATAATCCATGAGAACCGCCAATATCAAGCATGGCAGTTGCTCCATTTGGAACAGGAATCTTTGGTGCAACTTCTTTTGCAACGTTCACCGAAAGATCTCTCATTCCTTCCTGGTATAGTTGCCATTCTTTTGGTGCCATAGCACTATGCATTTCCAATGTTTTGCCCGTGCGAACATAATCTTCAAGCTTAGCCATCCATTCCCATTCAAGTATTTGAAAACGCAGCTTACCGATCAGGTTTGATTCACTTTCTTTCAGCAGCCATTTATGAAATTTTTGTTTTAATGTATAATTTCCATTGCTCCATTGTAAATAACCGATGCCCACAAGTGCATCAAGCAAATGTCTTGTTGCTTCAGGATGCGTGTTGCATGCTGATGATACTTCGTCTGCAGTTTTTGAATTTTTTCCTATCGCTTCATAAATACCAAGCTCTGCGGCAGCCATAATAGCACGGGCCGCATTAAATGCAACCTGTGTATCTATGAGTGGAATAGGAGCAAGGTTTGCTTTCAGAGCAACCCATTCCAAAAGATTTTCGGGTTGATTTTTAATTTTCATATAAAACTTTTTAAAGGCGCATTAATAAATATTGGAAGTTACTTTTATTTTAAATGATACATATCGACGAACGTAGCCTATAAAGAAAAATATCTATCTTAGCCGGCTCAAAAGAGTTGTGTGAAAAAGATACTAGCTGTTGCATTTCTCTCCATATTATTTACCAGCCAGGTTGGTTATTATTTTATTTACACTATTCATCAATACATCATTAAAGAAGAAATGGAAAGGGAATTGTTTGCTTACATTCCTGATTCTTCATTGGAAGTATTTGTTGCGGAGGAATTTGGTGATAAAATAGTTTGGGAAGAAGAAAATAAAGAATTTTCTATTGAAGGTGTTTTATACGATGTTGCCCGTATCAAAAAAAGTGACGGAAAAACATTTTTGTATTGTATCAATGACCAACAGGAAAAACATTTGCTTGATGGACTTGCAAAAGCTGTAAATGCAAATCATGGTAATAAGCAAGAAAAAAATAATATAAAATCCTTGTTGGTCGATATTGTTTGTATGAACGATGATGAAGGACCAGGCATTTTTTCTGTCTCTTTTATATATTCAAATTTTCATGCGGATCTAGTTTCTTCTTTTGAAGAGATCAATATTCCTCCTCCAAAAGCGTAAGCGTTTCGTTTTATTTTTTTGAAACCAATATGACCTTGCATTTGCAGGGTGATGTTTCGTTTCAATATACCCCTATTCATATTAATTAATTTATATCAACTTACATAATGAGAAATATTATTCTATCTGCTATACTACTATTGACCATATCATTGACAAGTTTTGCGCAACAAACGCTTCATGGGAAAGTGACAGATAAAGAAACCGGCAAACCACTAGGCGGAGCTTCAGTAACATTTGCCGGAAGTGGGGGCATTACAACAGACCAGGACGGCAATTTTTCAATTGACTGTAATAAAACCAAAAAAATAACGATAAGTTTTGTTGGCTATGAAACGTACTCTCTGACTATAAAAAATTGCGATGCTGAATTAAAAATTTCTTTGGAACCTGCAGGACGAACACTGGAGAATGTAGAAATAAGCGCTACTTCCAATATTAATAAAGCACTTTTATATCAACCTGCTTCTATTACTAAATTGTCACCATTGGAGTTAAAAAGAGGAACGGGTTTGTTTTTAGATGATGCGATCCAAACCAATGTTCCCGGCGTGACAATGAACAGGAGATCTGTTTCTGGTGGACAACAATTTAATATAAGAGGCTATGGAAACGGTTCAAGAGGAACAAGAGGTATCAGCAGCAATTTTGACGGACAAGGATATAAAGTTTATGTGAATGGCATTCCATTAACAGATGCTGAAGGCATTTCTACTTTTGATGATCTTGATTACAGTTCTGTCGGAAATGTGGAAGTGACCAAGGGCCCAGCCGGTACTTTATATGGGTTAGCAATTTCCGGAGCTATTAATTTAAGTACAATCAAACCTGAGAAAGGAAAAACATCTATCGGCCAGGAGGTGATGATGGGCAATTATGGATTGCAGCGCTACACCACGCAGTTTGAAATGGATAATGAACGTTCTTCCATTGTGCTGAATTACGGACATCAAAAGTCTGATGGTTTTTCAATTCACAATAAATCAAAAAAAGATTTTGTCAACTTCTCTGGCAATTTCCGGCCAAATGAAAAACAAAGCATCAATACTTATGTTGGTTACAGCAATAGCTATGATGAACGTCTTGGCGAATTAACAACTACACAATGGGATAATGATGATTACTCCGGCAATCCTGAGTATATAAAAAGAAATGCGCACAGCAATGTAATTACAATAAGAGCTGGTGTTGGACATACATATGATATATCAAAAGGTATATCAAATACGACCACGGTGTTTGGAACAGGATTTACAAGCAATGCAAGCAGTGCAGGCGGCTGGACCGATAAGAATACGATCAATTATGGTCTTCGTTCTGTATTCAACACAAAAATTTCTATGAATAACGGGGCTACCTTAAGTGGGATCACGGGTATTGAAACACAGCGCCAGGATGCAAACGTTGTTGGCTTTAATATGAAAGCTGATCCCAATGACCCTAATCCAAATACATGGGTGTATGGAGTAAGTCCTTATTGGGTCATCAATGCAAATACATCAAACACTGCTTTTGTCAGCACAACAGGTTCTTTGTTTACAGAATGGACTTTGTCATTAAAGAATGATCTATCATTTACAGGAGGTGTAGGCGCCAGCAATATGAAGATCACATTACATGACCGCTTCAACCCTGCGATTGCGACAAGACCGGCAGATTATAATAAGAAATATAACAACATGATTGCTCCGCACTTTGCGATAAATAAGGTGTTTAACAAACATGTATCGGTGTATGCATCTTATAGTAAAGGATACAAGGCACCTGTAAGTTCTTATTTCTTCATCACTACTCCGGCAGTTACTACACCAGCTACTCCAGCAACAGGAAGAGTAAATGAGGATCTTAAACCAGAGACCGGAAATCAGTTTGAAGTTGGTACAAAAGGACAATTGATGAACAGCAGGTTTGTTTATGAGCTGGCGTATTTCCATGCAGAGTTCTCTAATAAGATGACTGCAGTTGCCGTTCAATCTCCTGCATCGGCTACTACCACATTATACTCTTATGTAGTAAATGGTGGTACACAGATCCATAATGGGGTTGAAGCATTGTTGAAGTTCACAGCTTATCAATCTGAGAATGGGTTTTTCAAAATGATCCGTCCGTTTGCTAATCTTACTTATTCTGATTTTGAATATGGCGACGATTTCAAAATTCAAAAGTCAGTGACATTAACTGAAGATTACAGTGGTAAAAAAGTTGGTGGAGTTGCAAAGATCATGGCAAACGTTGGCGTTGATCTGATGATGGCGCAGGGTTTATATGCTAATGCGAACTGGAATTATAAAGACAGGGTGCCTATTACATCTTTGAATGATCTCTATGCTAAAAATTATAATTTATTAAATGCCAAAGTTGGCTGGAAGAAAAGTCTTGGAGATCATTTTGACCTTGACCTGTATTTCGGAGCTACAAACATTACTGGTGCAAAATATTATATCATGGTTTTTGTGAACCAGTTACCGGATGCTTACATACCAGCTCCTAAAAATGCAAATGTATTTGGCGGAATTAATTTAAAATATAACCTATAACCTCGTACCTATGGGATTCAAGCGGGGCAGTTGATCTTGACTGCCCCTTATTTTTAAAATTATTGTTATGAGAAAAATTATTTTATTACTTCTTCTGTCGGTTGCATTGCTTTCATGCGACAGGTTCAGGAATAAAGAAACAGATGGAAAAAAAGATCAGCGTATAGTTTCTCTTTCAAAACATTTAACTGAAATGGTATTTGCTTTGGGTAAAGGACATGATTTGGTGGCAGTTGATCTTAGCAGCACTTATCCTGATAGTGCTAAATTATTAAAGACGGTCGGCTATCATCGTGCATTAAGTCCAGAAAGCATTATTGCGATGAACCCGGAGCTGGTCATCCACAGTAATGATATTGGACCAGAGAATGTATTATCTCAAATAACTAATGCGGGTTTAAATATAAAAGTGTTCGGCAGCGCCAATACAATTGACAGCGCAAAATTGTTATTAAAAGATCTTGGTAATTTTTTTGGGGAAGATGCAAAAGCAGATTCTATCATTAAAAAAATGGATAATGATATTGCGATCGCCGCTGATTCGTTAAAAGCATTGAATCTTGTAGATACACCCAAGGTAATGATCATTCATTTTGGAAGAGCCAATAACGTTTACTTTGTAATGAGCGGAAGGAATGGTGTTGGTGATAAAATGATCAAAATGGCTGGCGGTAAAGCGGCGATCTATGATGCAAAAGGTGCAAGGCAAATAAGCGCTGAGGCGGTTGCTACAGCAAATCCTGATATTATAATTGCCACTGATTTTGGTTTTGATCAAATGGGAAGCATGGATAAATTTATTGAAGGCGTACCCGGTGTGTCATTAACCAATGCAGGAAAAAATAAACGTATTGTTCGTTTTGAAGAACATGATCTTGTTTATTTTGGCCCACGTAGCGGAGAGAATATTCTTAAACTAATGAAACTTTTACATCAGAGTGTTCAGGCAAAATAAACTTTTTTTTTCTGTATTGATTGCTTTGCTGGTAATTGTAATGCTTTGTGCAATTGCATTTGGTGCAGTAAAAATTTTGCCTTCGGAAATGCTTTCTTCCATCAAACATTTTTTTGCAGGAGAAAAACCGGCAAATATTTATGAAGGCGTTTTTATTCAATTGCGTTTACCAAGAGTCTTGCTATGTGCTATAACAGGAGCTATACTTGCAGTAAGCGGTGTATTGATGCAAGGATTGTTTCGCAATCCAATTGTTGAACCAGGGTTGATCGGCACCAGCAGCGGGGCAGCATTTGGAGCATCAGTTGTTTTTGTATTGGCAGCAAAATGGACGCCGCAATTAAAAAATCAGTTGGGCCCATTTATGACACCACTGTTTGCATTTGGTGGAGCATTGCTTGCAACCTGGTTAGTTTATACATTGGCGAAAAATGCAAAAAGAGTTTCAATCATTTCATTACTGTTAATTGGTATTGCTGTAAATGCAATGGGACTAAGTGGTACAGGGTTTATGAGTTATATCGCAAGAGATCCGCAGGCAAGAAGCATTACATTCTGGAATCTCGGAACTTTTTCCGGAGCCAGCTGGTTGCAGGTTAGCATTGTTGGTACTGTTGCAATAATCATGTTTATCATTTCTTTTCGTTATTCAAAACAATTGAATGCTTTGTTACTTGGCGAAGAAGAAGCGACATATCTCGGTGTAGATACGGATCGATTTAAAACACGAATAATGATCCTGAACACAGCAATGGTATCTGTTGCCACGGCTTTTGTTGGTGTCATTAGTTTTATGGGATTGATCGTTCCTCATATCCTTCGGTTGCTAATTGGCAGCGATAATAAAAAATTGTTACCTGCTTCTATGATCGTTGGCGCTACATTACTGTTGCTTGCTGATCTGTGTGCAAGATTATTATTAGCTCCAGCCGAAATTCCAATTGGCATCATTACTTCTCTTGTTGGGGCGCCGGTATTTATCATTTTATTAAAGCGGTTTAACTTATTGCAACAGAAAGGAGGTTTCGATGCTTAGAACAGAGAACATAAGTTTTAGCGTTGGTAAAAAACAAATATTAAAAAATGTCAGCGCTTCCTTTCTGCCGGGAGAATTTAATATGATACTCGGTCCAAATGGTTCGGGTAAATCTTCTTTCTTAAAAATATTTAGTGGCGAAATAAATAAATTCCAGGGAACAGTTTTATATGATAATAAAAAAATAAAAGAGCTGCGCAAAGAGGAACTGGCTAAAAAAAGAGCAGTGATGAGTCAGCAAGCTGATCTTGGCTTTCCTTTACTGGTTGAAGAAGTGGTGATGATGGGCCGTTACCCTCATTTTACTTTTAATCCGAATAAAAAAGATATTACGATCTGCAACGAGGTGATCGAAAGAATGAATCTTGTTGAATTTAAAAAAAGAAATTACCTGACGTTAAGTGGTGGAGAAAAGCAAAGAGTACAGTATGCTCGTGTACTGGCGCAGGTTTGGGAAAAACCAACGGATGGTTATCGTTATCTTTTTTTAGATGAACCCCTGAATAGTCTTGACATCAGTTATCAGCATGAATTTTTGCAGGTTGCTGTTGAACTGGTAAAAGATCACACTGTTTTGATCGCTGTGATGCACGATATAAATCTTGCTGCACACTATGCAGACAATCTATTTTTTCTGAAAGAAGGAGAGCTGGTTATACATGGAAAACCAAAAGAAATTTTAACTGAGAATATTATTGAAAAAGTCTTTAATATAAAGACAACGGTGATCGAAAACCCGGTTACTGGAAAACCGCTGATCATTTATAACTGATTCAGTTAACACTTCATATATTATTTATCTTTTGCCTTTTTATATTTGCCGGGTGAACGAAGATGCACTTCTGGAATTATCTAATTATGCTGGATTGACCTCGGCTGTCGTATTAACAATCAACTTCTTTCCTGGAATGTTATTGGCGACCGCATACAGGACAAATCCCTATTGGAAAAAATTACCGGTAAGGCTCCAACAAATGGATGTTAATAGTATTCACAATTACACAGCATATGTTGCCTGGATATTAGTGCTGTTACATGTTTTGTTTCTAGTGTTGGATAAAACATCAAAATTTACTTTTATCGATGTTATATTTCCACTGAATGCTCCGAGTCAAAACCTGGTGGTTGCATTAGGAACCCTGAGTTTATATGCGATCACAGTTGTGATCATTACAACACAAAAAGTAATAAAAAGAAAAATGTCCTTTCGTGCATGGAAAAATATTCATCTTATAAGTTATGGCACAGCTATATTATTTGTTTTGCATGGAATATTTATGGATCCGCATTTAAAAAATGGTCAACCCGATTTTTTTGATGGAGAAAAGCTACTACTTGAGTTCTGCGGACTGCTCCTCATCGTTGCATCAGCGAAACGATATATGTCTCATCTTAAAAAAGCTTAAAGTTTTGAGGGGAAAACTAACTGTTAATTATCTGATCATAATTCTTCGATCCTTTTTTGAATTGTCTGTTTATCGGTTTGTGTTTTTGCAAGCTCCAATGCCTTTTGAAAATTTTCTTTTGCTTTTCTATTATTAATGTTAGTGTAAAGCTCACCGAGCAGAGTAAAGTAAAAATGATTACCCTGTAAATTCAGCTTTTCAGCTTCGGCAATAGCTTCTTGTTTGCTGTTAGCCTTTGAAAGTGCATAAGTTCTGTTGAGCGCCGCGATCGGGGAATATTCTATTTGTAATAATTTATTATAGAGTTGCAGGATATTCTCCCATTTTTCTTTTGTGTCAGTTTTGATCGTATGCCAATAAGCAATGCTTGCTTCAATATGATACTTTGAGATCTCATTTCCTTTTGATGCTTCGTGTAAAAAATAAATTCCTTTTATGATCAGTTCACGGTCCCAAAGCGATTCATCTTGTTCGTCATATAATATTATTTCACCCTTGTCATTTTTCCTTGCGGCAAATCTCGAAGAATGAAAACACATTAAAGAATACAAGGCATTTACCTTAGGAAGATTTGTTTGTTCATTTTCGATCAACATAAACACTAGCCGCATAGCTTCAGTACAAAGATCCTCACGCAGTATTGTATCATCACTTTCGGAATAATATCCTTCGCTAAAAAGTAAGTACAGAGTTGTAAGAACGGTTTCCAATCGATCATTAATTTCCTTTTTGCCAGGAAATTCGATCTTTACTTTTTCAGTCCTCAATTTTTCTTTTGCCCTGAACAATCTTTTATTGATCGTTTCATTATTTGTTATGAAGGCATTGGCAATTTCATTGATACCAAAGCCACAAAGAATACGAAGCGCCAAACCTATTTGTGCTTCAGTTGGAATAGAGGGGTGGCAAATTGCAAAGAGCATTTGTAATTGGCTGTCTGTAATGTTTTCATCAGACAAATTAATTTCTAACTCTTCTGTTTGCTGGGAAGAGTTCTTTATGTCGCCGACAATTTTTTCTGAAAAAATATTGCTGCGATGAAAATAATTTCTTGCTTTATTCTTTGCCACAGTATAAAGCCAGGCTGTTGGATTAGCCGGCAATCCTTTATATGTCCATGTTTCAACTGCTTGTAAAAAAGTATCGCCGGCTATGTCTTCTGCTGTTTCAATATGTTCAATTCCAAAATGCTTGCAGAGTACGGCTGTTATTTTACTAAACTCAGTTCTGAATAAATGTGGTATTAATTCCTGTTGTTCCATGATGCTGACAAATGTGAAAAGTGAAACGTGAAAATTAAGTGCAGGCAAACTCACGTCTCACATTTCACGTCTGACGATTCTTAATGCACGCCGTCTCCTTTTGCAATCTTTCTTATTTCCATACTATTGCCTTCTCCTTGCAATACCGGGCAACCTTTTGCAAATTCAACTGCTTCATCAAATGAATCAGCTTTTACCACGATCAATCCGCCAATCGTCTCTTTGATATCACCGAACGGTCCGTTGGTAACAACCGGCTTTGAGTTTTTTGTTGTTATAACTTTTGCACCTTCAAAAGGTAAACCGGTGCCGCTCACAAATTTATTTTGTGCTGCAATGCCACCGATCCAGTCCATGGTTTGTTTCATCCAGGCCTGCATTTGTTCAGGTGAAGCGATCTTTGATCCGTCTTCATGTCTCATAATTAATGCGTACTGTTCCATTTTTTAAATTTTAAAGCCTGCCTATCGGCAGACAGGTTATTAATTGATGTATACATTAATAACAAACGAGTTTTCCGGAATTGGACAATAAAAAATTATTTTTTAGGTCTCATTCTTTTTGATATTTCCATCAGCAAATAAATTATTAAACCAATACCAATCGAAACAGCAATATCTCTTAGCTCATTAACCTTTGAACTGCTCAACAGCCAAAGTGTAATTAAAACGCCAAGTATAGCGATCGTCTTCCCGTATTTGATTTTAAAAAAGTCGGATTGGCTGGGTAACTTCTTACGCAGCACTATCAAAGTGATACAAACAATACCATAGATCATTACTCTAGTAATGGCACTAATAGATGCGGCAGACAGAAAAGAATAGTTAAGCGAGATGATTATTGTTACCGCCATAAACAGCAACAAAGACCATGTGGGTGTTTTATATTTCGGATGAATGAATGAAAAGACAGTTGGGAATTGTTTTTCTTCACTGAAAGCAAAAGGCAATCTTGAACCAACCAGCATGATTGCATTTAATGTTCCTGCTACAGAAAACATTGCACCCAAAGCAATGATAGCAGCACCCGTTTTTCCCATAAACAAACCGGCTGCTTCAGCTAATGGTTTATTTGATGAAGCAAGTGATGGTAAAGTACCAATACTTACAATTTGTACCATCATATAAATACTTGCAATGATCAGGGCTGCAAGCAACAATGCAAAAGGAAGATTTTTTCTGGGATTTTTTACCTCGCCTGAGTTAACAAGGACAGATTCAAAACCACCAAACGCAAACACAAGTAACAACACAGTGGATGAAAAGGAGGAGAAACCCGGAACATATTTTACTTCATAATTTTCTGTCTTAATAAAGAAAAAGCCAACAATGATAAATAATAATAATGGCAGCAATTTGCAATGGTTAAAAAATTATTTACCCGTGTACTATTCTTTACGCCTACATGATTTACATATGCCAAAAAAAGAGTGAGTAAAATGATCGTAATGATCCTTGAAGATGCTAATGTGAACCAATCAGAAAATACAGAAAGATAAGTGACCAATAAGTTGATAAGTGCCGCATACGTGATAACTCTTGTTACTAACAACAACCAGCCTGTGAGAAATGCAGGTAAAGGACCAAATGAAGAAAGAGCATAGAGATATGGACCACCAGTTTTATCAAACCGGCTGCTTACTTCTGCAAAACATAAAATGATAACAAAGACCGCAACCGCACAAACGAGAAAAGCTGCTATGCTGTAAACGCCAACTTCTTTAAAGGTTTTAGAAGGCAAACCAAAAATACCGGAACCAATAACGCCATTGATAACAAGCAATACCATTGCCCATCTACTGATACTTCGATTTAGCATTGGCAAAAGATAGGGAAAATAGTTTGTGCTTTAAGAGAGGTAATTAGATTGGATTTAAATTCTCTTTATGTCTGCTCCCAACATTCTCAATCTTTCGTCAATGTTCTGATAACCTCTATCGATCTGTTCAATGTTTTGAATAATGCTGGTTCCTTCTGCACTGAGTGCGGCGATCAATAATGCAACACCAGCACGAATATCAGGACTGCTCATTTTAATGCCACGAAGTATTTGTTTACGTTCCAAACCGATCACTACAGCCCGATGCGGATCGCAAAGAATAATTTGAGCACCCATGTCAATCAGCTTGTCAACAAAGAACAAACGACATTCGAACATTTTTTGATGGATCAATACACTTCCATTGGCTTGTATTGCTGTAACTAAAACAATACTTAAAAGATCCGGGGTAAAACCCGGCCATGGATGATCATAAATTGTTAGCACACCACCATCGAAATAACGATGCACTTCATAAAGTTCCTGTTCCGGAATATGAATATCATCGCCATTAAAATTCATTTGTATCCCGAGTTGTTGAAATTTTTCCGGAATGATACCAAGATGTTTGATACCGGCATTTTTAATTACAACATCACTTTGGGTCATTGCTGCAAGTCCAATAAATGATCCTACTTCGATCATATCAGGTAACATTGTATGCGATGTGCCACCGAGATAACGAACACCCTCAACGCTAAGCATATTGCTTCCAATGCCGCTGATCTTTGCGCCCATGCTATTTAGCATTTTACATAACTGCTGAATATATGGTTCACAAGCGGCATTGTATATGGTTGTAGTACCGCTAGCCATTACTGCGGCCATAAGGATATTTGCAGTTCCAGTTACAGAAGGTTCATCAAGCAATAAATTAGTGCCTTTCAGATTCGGAGCTTCGAGATGAAAGAATCCATCTTCTTCATGATAAGTAAAATCGGCGCCGAGTTTTTCAAAACCAATAATATGAGTATCCAGCCTTCTTCTTCCTATTTTATCACCGCCCGGTTTTGGAATAAATGCTTTTCTGAATCGGGATAGCATTGGTCCGGCAAGCATTACTGAGCCACGAAGCCGGCCACTTTTTTTTCTGAAAGTTTCACTATGTAAGAAATCAATGTTTACATCATTTGCCTGGAAGATGCATATATCTTTTTGTGGTCTTTCAATTTTTACATTCATATCTCCCAGTAACTCGATCAGGAGATTTACATCGAGTATATCGGGAATATTATTGATCGTAACTTTTTCTGGAGTAAGCAGAACGGCGCTGATGATCTGCAGCGCTTCATTTTTTGCACCTTGTGGAATGATCTCGCCTTTCAGTTTTTTACCACCCTGGACTTCGAATGAATGCATGTTGTCTTAATATTAAGTATAAAGATAAAAAAGTATATAAGTCAATGAGGTATCAAAAACAAAAGTTGACCTCATCGAAGATCAACTTTTATACTTTATAAACTTAGATACTTTATTTTAAGATCAATATCTTTTCTTCTTGTATCCACCACCGCCTCCGCCACGATTATCACGACTGTCGTGTCTTCTGCCTCCACCATTACTGCCTCCGCCACCGCCACGTTGTTGAAACTTTCCACCTCTTGGTTTCCCATAACCCCCTCTGTCCCTGTCACGCATATCCTGCTGCGGACGGTATGCTTTTACAAATGGAGTATTAGTAAATGTGAGCTGACCATCAGTGATGCCTGTCAATTCACTTTGAATGGCGTCGTCATGCACAATTTATTTATGCCAGTTGTTATAAGCAAGCTTCATGTAATAGGCAACCGCATTTGCAAAACCGAGTCGTTTATCAGGGTTTTCTTCTTTCAATGCTTTATTGATGA
>JBIOVR010000388.1:0-8118 GCA_044867875.1 Chitinophagaceae bacterium | reverse complement strand
GCCTTGCTCCGAATACTTATAGTGTAACAGTGAAGAATGCTTCAGGATGTGTTTCAGCAGCGACAAGTTATACGATCAATACAGCTTCTCTAACTCCTGCAGCACCAACTGCAACGCTGACGCAACCTACTTGCACAACACCAACAGGAACGATTTCGATAACCTCACCAGCACCTGCTGCAGGTATTACATATTCAATTGATGGAATAAGTTATACGAATACGACTGGGATCTTTACAGGCCTTGCTCCCAATACTTATAGTGTAACAGTGAAGAATGCTTCAGGTTGTATTTCAACGGCGACAAGTTATACGATCAATGCAGTTTCTTTAAATCCCGCAGCACCAACTGCAACGTTGACGCAACCTACATGTACAACACCAACAGGAACGATCACTATTACTTCACCAGCACCTGCAGCAGGTATTACCTATTCTATTGACGGATTAAATTATACGAATACGACCGGCATCTTTACAGGCCTTGCTCCCAATACTTATAGTGTAACAGTGAAGAATGCTTCAGGTTGTATTTCAGCAGCGACAAATTATACGATCAATGCAATACCAAGTTTGGTTGTTCCATCAGTAACCATAACATCAAGTACCACTTCGATATGCAGTGGTGGCTCCATTACATTTACTGCTACACCAACCAATGGTGGCTCAATTCCAACTTATCAATGGATGATCAATGGAGCGAATGTGGCAGGACAAACGGCTTCAACTTTTAGCACATCAACTCTTACCAATGGCAATACAGTATCTGTGAAGATAACAAGTAATGATCCTTGTGCTAATCCAATTACAGCTACAAGTAATCCAATTACTATAACCACAACATCTGTTACTCCATCTGTATCCATTACATCAAGCACCACTTCAATTTGTAGTGGCGGCTCGTTTACATTTACTGCTACACCAATCAATGGTGGATCAACTCCAACTTATCAATGGATGATCAATGGAGTGAATGTAGCGGGTCAAACGGCTTCAACTTTTACTTCATCCACTCTTACCAATGGTAATAATGTATCAGTGGTAATGACAAGTAATGATCCTTGTGCTAATCCAACTACAGCTACCAGTAATCCAATTACTATAACCACAACATCTGTTACTCCATCTGTATCCATTACATCTGGTAGTACTTCTATATGCAGCGGTGGCTCCGTTACATTTACTGCCACACCAACCAATGGTGGATCAACTCCAACTTATCAATGGATGATCAATGGAGTGAATGTAGCGGGACAAACGGCTTCAACTTTTACTTCATCCGCTCTTGCCAATGGAAATATTGTGTCAGTAATGATGACAAGTAATGATCCTTGTGCGAATCCAACCACGGCCACCAGTAATCCAATCACGATCACCACAACGTCTGTTACTGCATCTGTTAACATTACATCAAGTAGCACTTCTATATGCAGTGGTGGTTCTATTACGTTTACAGCTACGCCAATCAATGGTGGGTCAACTCCAACTTATCAATGGATGATCAATGGGGTGAATGTAGCGGGACAAACGGCTTCAACTTATACTTCATCCGCTCTTGCCAATGGTAATACTGTATCAGTGGTAATGACAAGTAATGATCCTTGCGCAAATCCAACTACAACTACAAGCAGTCCAATTACTATTTCTACAACATCTGTTATTCCATCTGTAGCTATTACTTCAAGTAGCACTTCTATATGCAGTGGCGGCTCTGTTACATTTACTGCAACGCCAACCAATGGTGGGTCAACTCCAACTTATCAATGGATGATCAATGGAGTGAATGTGGCGGGGCAAACAACCTCAACGTTTATCACATCAACTCTCGCCAATGGAAATGTGGTATCAGTGATAATGACCAGTAATGATCCTTGTGCTAATCCAGCTACAGCTACAAGCAATCCAATTACTATTACTACTACATCTGTTACTCCATCAGTAACTATTACATCAAGCACCACTTCAATCTGCAGTGGCGGCTCGGTTACATTTACTGCTACAACAAGCAATGGTGGATCAGCTCCAACTTATCAATGGATGATCAATGGAGTGAATGTGGCAGGACAAACGGCTTCAACTTTTACTTCATCCACTCTTGCCAATGGTAATACAGTATCAGTGATGATGACAAGTAACGATCCTTGTGCCATTCCGGTAACCCCTGTTCAAAGCCAACCAATAACTATCAACAGCGGCGCACCAGTTTTGGTGATCACGAATCCACCGCCAGTTTGTGAACCTGTATCAATTAACCTTACTGCATCTACGGTTACATCAGGCAGCGATGCTGGATTAACATATACTTATTGGCAGGATATCGCCGCCACTATAACACTTAGCAATCCAAATGCAGTTGCACTGGCAGGTACCTATTATATAAAGGCTGCGTCATCCGGCGGTTGTTTTACGATCAAGCCAGTTGTTGTATCAATTGAGAAAAAAATAAATGGCATTCGTTATCCCACTGTTACTGCCATGATCAATTCACCATTGCAGTTAACTGCAAGAAACCTGGGCCCAGCTTATTCTTATACATGGTCACCGCCAACAGGTCTTAACTTTCCCAATACAAAAGACCCCGTATTTACTAATAATACCGGCCTTGAATACTTTATTGCGATCACTTCACCTGCTGGTTGTGTTACAGTTGATACTTTACTTGTGAAAATTGACGGACCCGTTGTTAATGGGCCGGCAGTCTTTGTGCCGAAAGCATGGTCGCCCAACAACGACGGTCACAACGATTATTTATTCCCGTTCTTAGTTAATATCACAAGGATAAAATATTTCCGTATTTATAACCGCTTGGGTATAAAAGTTTTTGAAACGAATATTATTGGGAAGGGATGGAACGGAATATATAATGGTAAACCGCAAATGATAGATGTATATACATGGACAATCGAAACCGAAGCGGTAAATGGAACCATCTATAAAAGTGCGGGCACTTCAGTATTATTAAGATAACTCTCATCCTTCATAATTCCGGAAAACAGGGACTTTCCAACTTTGTTCTGAAAGAGTAAATGAAGAATTTTAAATAAAAATATTACAGAGTGAGTTTCATTTGCCATACACATCCAGCATCTTTTTCAGATCAGTAAGTGTATTGATCTCATCAGCCTTTTTATCTTTTCGCCAACGATTGATGCGGGGAAACCGCAACGCTACCCCGGATTTATGCCGGTTACTCGCTGCTATGCCTTCAAATGCAATTTCAAAAACAAGTTCTGGTTTTACCGTTCTTACAGGTCCAAATTTTTCTAAAGAATTTCTTTTTACAAATGAATCGACTTCTGCAAATTCTTTATCGGTTAGGCCCGAATAAGCTTTTGCAAAACTTACCAGCTTGTCATTATCTTTTACAGCAAATGTGTAATCTGTATATAAATTACTTCTTCGTCCATGACCTTTTTGTGCATAGATCATTACTGCATCAATTACCAACGGATCGATCTTCCATTTCCACCAATCGCCAACTTTGCGACCGACCTGGTAGGTTGATGATCTTCGTTTCAGCATGATACCTTCTGCACCCATTTCTCGTGAACTTTCCCGAATGGCGGCTAACTGCTCCCATGAAGAAAAATTAATAACAGGAGATAATAATAAAACGGGATGATCGAGTTTTGTAATGATATCTTCCAACAAGCTTCTTCGTCTTTCTAAAGCCCATTCACGAATATCCTGCCCTTCATATTCCAAAATATCATAAGCAAAGAATGCGATCGGGGCATCTTGTAAATGTTTTTTAGTAACATTTTTTCTGCCGATCCTTGTTTGTAATAAAGCAAAGGGCAATGGTTTTTTATCAACACTTGGAATGATCTCTCCATCCAGCACAATTCCTTCCGGCAATAAAGTTTTTAATGAATGATACTCCGGAAATTTATCCGTCATTAATTCTTCACCACGGCTCCAAACAAATATTTCGTTATTACGTTTGATAAGCTGGCCGCGGATACCATCCCATTTCCATTCAGCCTGCCATTCATTTTCCGGGCCAAGCTCATTTACTTTTGTATCCACAGCATAGGCTAAATAAAATGGGTAAGGTTTTGAAAAATCAATAGTAGTTGACTGTTCACTTAATAAGTCATCAAAAGAAGTGGTTGATGGGTCCCAGTTTCCGCTGATACGATGAGCGATCACACTTGAGTCAAGCTGCACCGTTTTTACTAATGCATTTACGATCATTTTTTGTGATACACCGATCCTGAAATTGCCAGTAAGCAATTTATTAAAAACAAAACGTTCATTTTTATCCATCTGCATCCAGCTACTGATAATAAAATCTTTTTTTACTTTTTCCTCCGCTTTCTCCATTTTTATAAATGACTTTAAGAAATAAGAAAGACTTTTATATGGAGTACTATCTGTAGTTATTTCCGGTAATAATAAGGCGATCGTTTCAGCAAGATCGCCAACTGTATGATAACATTCTTCGAATAACCATGCAGGGAGCTCCGCAATTTCCATGCACCATAATGACAAGAAGCTTGAGCTGATCATTCTTTTTGGCCGGCGACCGCTAAATAAAGCGATCACCCAAACTTTATCCGCATCATTGGCCGTTGCAAAATAATGGGAAAGGGCTTCCAGCTTTTCATTGGTCTTTGTACTTGTACCCAACTTTGTTATTAATGTTGCAAACTCTTTCATTCTTCATTCGCTGTGTTGATCTCATTATCCTGTTCACTTGTCGTAGATGCTTTTTCCTGCTCTTCTTCCTCGCCGCCATATTCTGTTTTTACTTCAGCGGCTGATATTCCATTATCATTTAAATACCTGCTGAACGTAGCCTGGAAACCATGTGTTACAAAAACTTTTTCTGCTCCTGTTGCTTTTACTGCATTTAATAATCCATTCCAATCTGCATGATCGCTTAATGCAAAACCTGCGTCTGCGTTTCGTCTTCTTACATTTCCTCTTACTTGCATCCAGCCGCTGCATACACCTACACTATAAGGAGAAAATTTTTTCATCCACGGTGTGCCATCAGCACTTGGCGGAGCAATTACTATTTGACCTTTAAAAACTTCTTTGGGAGTTTCAGGAGTTACTCTTTCAGCATTGGGCAGATCATAGCCTGCCTGTAATAATGTTTGATGCACATTCCATACAGCACCATGCAAAAATATTTTTAGACCCATGTCTTTGATGCATTGCATTATTCTTTGTGCTTTACCCAAACTGTATGCTATCAACACCGATGTTTTACCAGTCTCTTTGTTTGTCATGATCCATTCCCTGATGTTCTGAAATATCTCTTGTTGAGACTTCCATTTATAAATGGGCAGACCAAATGTTGATTCTGATATGAACACATTACATTTTACGGGTTCAAAAACGCCACTGATGCCATCATCTTCTGTTTTATAATCACCACTCACCACCCATACCTCATTATTATATTCTATTCTTATTTGGGATGAACCAATGATATGCCCGGCCGGGTGCAAAGAAATTTTTACTCCATTAATATATATTGTTTCATTCCATTGGATCGCATCGATCGCTACATCACCCAAACGAAGTTTAAGCAAAGGCAAACTTGCAGTGTGACATAAATAACGATCATTTCCCCATCGTGCATGATCGTTGTGTGCATGAGTGATGATCGCTTTATTTACAGGTTGCCATGGATCAATATAAAAATCGCCGGCGCTGCAGTACAAACCTTTGCTGGTAAAATCAATTAGGGCCATAACAGTAATTACAACATTGAAAATAACATGCCGGTTATTTGCGATCTAACAATTTACCCGGTCTGAATTCAGTTGTGGAAAAAAATTCACTTCGGTCATTACCATTGGAATCTTTTGGTTAAGCTGGTTTTTTAAAACCAACAGGGTTTGAAGGGATTTAGGTTTAAAAAATATTTATAGAATAATTAAAAGCTTTTTGCATGGTGTTTGTATTTTTTGTCTGTGAATAAATTTAATATGTCCAGATCTTATGCAATTGCATCAAACACTTGAAAACCGGGAGCTGGTAGATTTGCTCGTTATACATACTAATCGTCTTACCCAGATAATGATCTATGGTGAAACATATGTTGGTGAATACGAAATTTGTAAGCGTACCATAGAATTGGTGCAACAGGAAATTATTTCCCGCCAGCCTTATTTATTAAAACCCGTGTTTATTAACGGAAGAAATAATAATCATTCATCTCATCGCCAACGTTAATAATTCCCAATTAAAAAAAATAATATTATCGGATCCCGGGAAGCAATTGTATCGGGTATGCTTTTAAAAAGAAGAAATCATCACTGTTTTTTTGAGGAAAGTTTATTCTTTGCATCATTCAGCACGTTGATCATCACGGGGTCGCCTTCGGGATTAAATTTTCCCATTGTCTCAATACAAGCGGCGTAATCACCGGCGAGATAATAAGTGACTGCGAGATTCTTCAGCACGGTTTCAAACTCCGGCACATATTCAAGTGACTTTTTATAACTATCAATCGCATTCGGGTATTGTTTAAGATCGAAATAAACGGCACCAAGGTTATTATAAGTCCGGTTATTGTACGGACTGTATGATAAAGCAGTATTCAGTTCTTTGATCGCTGCATCATGATTCTTTAATTCCTTATAAGCAACACCGCTGTTCAATTCGACCGGGTTGGAAGTTATGTCAATTGTAAAAAAGCTATTCTTTGCGCTGTTTGCTTCATTGATCGTTTCTGAAAAACGTTTTTGTTCGTTAAAATAGATCGCAAGCTTTAAATGTTTTTCAAAATCAAATTTCTTTTTTCCTAGCCAGAGATCAAAGAGTATCAATAACACAACCGGCACCAGCACGATCTTTTTTATTGGCTGCATTTTTAAAGTAGTTGTTCCTGCTTCTTGTGCATAAAGACCAAGTATAACGCCACCCATTAGCAGCATATAAACAGAATGTTCGATACGTTCAATGGCGAAACTGAACAAACTGTCAACAGCTACTGCACTTAAACCTGCCAGCATAAGTATCACCAGAATCTTTTTATCATTACTCGTTGTTTTGCGGATCACTATAAATCCTGTCACAGCGATGATCACCCACATGCCAAAATAAAAGAGGAAGCCGGGGACGCCTGTTTCCGAAGCTATTTGCAAGTATGTATTATGCACCCGGTCCGGTGCAAAATATCCTTTAGCGAATACTGTGTTGCCAAGTCCATAAGAAGGGATCACCACTTTCCAGTTGCCCGAACCAACACCTGTCAGCGGATGATCTTTTATCATTGACAATGTTTTCTTCCACATCTTTAATCTTTCCGAAGTATTTACATCGGCGGCTGATCTCGGGGTGGTATTTACCGTGAGGCTTGCCGCTCTTTCCGTTACCGACTTAGCTAGGTCACTTTCTTTATCGGAGAATATCAATAAACTTATAACGACAGCAGCAACGGCGATCGCTGCCAATGATGAGAGCATCCATTTTTTTCTTTGTGAAGGCACAAAGATCAAAACCAGTAACAATGAAACAATAAAAATAGCGATACCGGATAACCATGCGGAACGGGTTTGCGAAAGTAAAAGTGATATTGCGATCACGGTGAGTGCAAATCCTGCTATCACTTTCCATGATCTTTTTCCTGCATAAAAAGTATAGATAACAAATGGCAGAAGAAAAGCCTGTGCAGAACCAAATAGATTCCGGTTCGTCATAAAACCATAGGGTTTGTAATTACCCGGAAGACTGGTAAAAGCGATCTCGTAAAATTGCAAAATGCCCACAAGACCATGCAGCAAAGAAATGATCGTTACAGCGCAACAAATTTTCAGCAGTTGTGCTGGTTCCTGTGCTACTGCCGTCATTATAATAAAAAGCAAAACAAGATGAAGCAGGTGCCGGCCGATCTCCCAATACCCTTCACGGTAATTGATGGCACCTGTTAAACTCAGCAAACTCCATACTGCAAAGGCCGTTCCGGTGATAAAAACAATTTTAATTAAACGAGGAGGAGCGGTGATCATTCTTTTTTTCCAGGCAAAAAAGTATAAAACAAAAAGCAGCATAAAGGCACAGAGAAAAATATAACGAACAGAAACAACTGTATCAAGCGGTGTTTCTGAATATAAAAAAGGAAGGATCACGACCAGCACAAGCAACCAGTTCATCATAC
>JBIOVR010000387.1:0-9611 GCA_044867875.1 Chitinophagaceae bacterium | reverse complement strand
AGCTGGCAATTGATCTTCCACCATATCGGTTCTTTCTAATACAATGACATGATCCTTTTTAAATCCTAATTTATTTCCCAGCATATAATTCATCTGGCGATTCACAACAATTGTAGAGATGATAAGTATCACAGAAATTGCAAACTGGAAGATCACTAAGCCATTGCGCAATGCAAGGCCGTAAACGCTTGTCTTGAACCTTCCTTTCAAAACCATGATAGGATTAAATGACGATAATACGAATGCGGGGTAAAGTCCGGCGACAAGCCCGGTGATCAAAACAAAAGCGATCAATACTAATATCCATTTCGGTTGCAGGAAATAGGCTACGCTAAGATCTTTCCCGGATATAGTATTAAATACAGGGATCAATAAGATGATAATGCCAAATGCGATCAGCATGCTTATTACACTTATAAATACTGACTCGATAAGAAACTGCCCTATCAACGATTTTTTATCAGACCCAAATGTTTTTCTGATGCCAACTTCTTTTGCTCTTTCTACTGAACGTGCAGTTGATAGATTTATAAAATTTATACAGGCAAGTAATAAAATGAAGATTGCCACAACACCAAAAATGTACACAGCGGTCATGCTTCCATTTGGCCGTAACTCCGCCTCAAGATCTGAAATGAGGTGAATTTTAGTTAGCGGCTGTAAATAATAATGATACCCATTGCCCGCTTTTTGAAAATCTTCCCAACTCTGATTAAATACTTTACTAATTTCCCCGGACACATATTTTTTTATTATGTCCGGAAATTTTGCTTCTAACGATTTAGATGATGAATTAGGGTTTAAAAGCAAATAAGTATGTGCTGCAAATCCAATATAATTAGGCCTGTTAAAAAACTGGAAAGTGCTGGTAGAAACAAGCATATCAAAAAGAAAATGTGAGTTATCGGGCCAATCAGCAACAACCGCAGTGATCACAAATGTTTCTGTAGTATCGTTGCCGTCTGTTTCAAATTGTTTTCCAACTACATCCGTTGTGCCAAAATATTTTTTTGCAGTTGTCGCATTAATTACAGCCGAATGCGTTTTTTCCAATGCCGTTGCAGCATCACCATGAAGTATTTTACAAGTGAATACCCGGAAAAAATTTGAATCCGCAGCAAGCACCCTTTTCTCCTCAAAAGTTTTTTCTCCAATACGCAAAAAGAAATTTCCGTTGCCAGCAAAATTGAAAAGTCTTGTGCTTTCAAGCACTTCAGGATATTCAGTTTTTATAGCAGCGCCGATCGATTGCGGAATAATTGCATAAGAAGTAGAGCGGCCCGGGTAAGAACGTTCGAGTACAACACGATAAATATTATCTGCCTTCTCATGTTGTTTATCAAAACCCAATTCGCTTTGTATAAACAAAACGATCAATAAACAAACAGCCATACCAGTTGCAAGACCTAATATATTGATCAGGCTAAATCCCTTTCTTTTTAACAGATTCCGAAAAGCAACGGTAAAATAATTTTTAAACATAAGCCCTCCTGCTTTCCGCTTGCGGAAAATTTTGCGTTACTAATTAGTAGTTTGTGTCAGCGAAAGAACTGCAGAGTAAAAACTGCATCTTGGAATTACCAGATACAGTTACTACTCATTCGGTTCGTAATGATTTCACAGGGTTTGCAATTGCGGCTTTTATAGATTGGAAACTTATTGTTAATAATGCGATCAGTAATGCAGCAACACCTGCTACGATAAAAACCCACCATCCAATATTAACCCGGTAAGCAAAATTTGCCAGCCATGTATGCATTGCCCACCAGGCTACCGGGAAGGCAATGATGGCAGCGATAAGCACCAGCTTTAAAAAATCTTTTGAGAGCATTCTCACGATACCCGTAACAGATGCACCGAGCACTTTGCGTATTCCTATTTCTTTTGTCTTTTGTTCCGCCGTAAAAGTTACCAGGCCAAATAAACCAAGACAAGAAATAAATATGGCTATGAAAGCAAAGTATTTGGAGAGTTTGCTTACTGTATATTCTGCTTTGTAGTTTTTGGCGATCTCATCATCAGTAAAATAATATTTGAAAGGAAACCCGGGATTGTATTGCTTATAAAGTTTTTCCATGCTTGCAATAGCTTGTTTCGTTTTTCCCTTTTCTGTTCTTACGATCACATTTCCCCAATAGCCACCTTCACGGGTCCAGCTTTGTTTAAACAACCGGAGTATTAGTGGTTCTATTGGAACCTTTAATGAATTATGATGATAATCTTTCATTAATCCAATAATAGTTCCTTTATCTCCCCACATAGTTAATTCTTTACCCACTGGTTCCTTATATCCAATTTTTCTTGCTGCTGCTTCATTAATAAGATAATTTGAAGTATCGAGACTATAAGAAGGATCGAAATCTCTCCCATTGATCAACTCGATTCCCATTGTTTTTACATAATCATAAGTAATAGGGTTATTGCTAAACAGTATCAATTTTGTAGTATCCTTTCCGGGCCAGCGAACACCTTGTGTAGAACTACCAACTTCCAATGGGCTGCTTTGTGCACTTGAAACGGCTTTAATACCAGGCTGCTTAAGCAACTCATCTTTAAATGTCAGGTAGGTCTTTTGCAGATCACCTTCCAATGGCATATACAACAGATCCTCTCTCGAAAAACCAAGATTTTTATTATGGATAAAATCAATCTGACGATAGATAACTATCATTCCAAGTATTAATATGATCGATAAAGTAAATTGAAAAACAACCAGGACCTTCCGAAAAAGTGTGGCGCCGAAATTAAATTTCAAAAATCCTTTTAGTACAATTATTGGTTTCAGCGAAGACATGAATAAGGCGGGATATGATCCTGAAATAATTCCTGTTGCTAGTGTCAATCCAAGAATGATCAGTAAAAAAGAAGGATCAAGAAAATTAACAGACAGGTGTTTTTCAGTTAATGTATTAAAAGACGGAATGATCAATGCAACGATCAGCAATGAAAGACAGACGGCAAGAAACGATACAAACAATGATTCTCCAATGAACTGAGCAACCAATTGTCTTTTGCCAGCACCGACAACTTTGCGTACACCGATCTCCCTTGCTCTCCTTAAAGAACGGGCAGTGGCTAGATTCATAAAATTGACACAAGCAATAAATAAAATAATGATAGCAACAATGGAAAATATTCTTACATATTCGATGCGGCCGCCATTTTGTTTTCCATTTTCCCAATCAGAATACAAATAGGATTCACCATAGTTTTGGAGAAACAAGTCAACATTACTATTCTTATTTTTGGATTTTATATATCCCTTGATCTTCGCATTCACTTTATCGATCGATGCATTTGGAGCCAGCATCACATAACATCTTGGACCATTGTTATCCCATTCTTTTGCCCAATCGTTTTTTTTCTTCCATTGTTCAAAATTCAATAAGAAATCAAATTTCAAGGATGACAATTCAGGTATTTCTTCCAGCACACCTGTAACCATTACATTTTCCTTATTGTCAATCTTGATCATTTTCCCGATCGGGTCCTCATCATTAAAATATTTCTGCGCTAAATTTTTTGATATTACAACAGCATCAATATTTGTAAGTGCAGTAGCCGCATCTCCTTTGGCAAGTTTGAAAGAAAACATTCTCAAAAAATCTTTTTGCACAAATCTTCCTTTCTCTTTATCAAATTTATTTCCTACGGTAAATAATGGTTCTTCTTCCCAAAGCATTTGACTTGCCATTTCTATTTCGGGAATATCTTTTACTATGTTCTCCGCTAATATGCCCGGAGTAGAAGGATATGTTGATATATCACCAGAGTAAAATTGGTTCTCCATCACGCGGTATAACCTGTTGCCATTTTGATGGAACTTGTCTCTTTGAATTTCGTCTTTTAGCCAAAGCATGATCAAAAGGCTGCATGTCATTCCAAGTGCGAGTCCTAAAATATTTATAAGAGAAAATGTTTTGTTCTGCAAAAGGTTTCTCCAGGCTATTTTAAAATAGTTTTTGATCATGGCTTTCGTTTTATTCAGTTCTTAAACTCTTTACAGGGTTCGCTATGGCAGCTCTTACCGACTGAAAACTTACAGTCAATAAAGCAATGACAAGAATGGCTGCAAAGGGTATCATGAAATAAGACCATTGGATCCCGATCCGGAAAGGATATCCTTCTAGCCAACTTGAAACAGTGAGCCATGCTAACGGCACAGCAATAGCAAATGATATTAATAGCAGGATCGCAAATTCCTGGTATAACAATTTTAATATACCGATAACGGATGCACCCAATACCTTCCTGATACCAATCTCTTTTGTTCTTTGAAGAGTAGTGAATGAAGCAAGACCGAATAAACCTAAGCAGGCAACTAATATTGCAAGAGAAGTGAACAATCCGAATACCTGGCCGAAACGCTGATCTGCCCTGTATTGTTCATCAAAATGATCATCCAGGAAAAAATAATCAAATGTATTTCCAGGAAAAAATTTATCCCAGTTGGCTTTTACCACTGCAATAGTTTGACTTGCCCTTGAAGCAGGAGTTTTAACTGACATATATCCACGTAAATCCGGGATCAGCCGGAAGATCAAAGGCTCAAATGTTTCCCGCAATGATTGCTGGTGGAAGTTTTCCGTAACACCTATAATAGTATATTGCTGGCCCCAGAAATCAATCTTTTTACCAATGGCATCCACTGGTTTATTCAAACCCAATTGTTCAAATCCTTTTTCATTAAATACAACTGAGTGCTCATCTGAACCAAAGTCTTTGGAAAACCCACGCCCTGCTATCAATTTTATACCATACAATTTCATATAGTCATAATCCATTCCGATGATACGGTATTGCTTTTGAGTAGATTCATCAGTTCCAACCAGTTTTATTGCACCGGCATTCCATCCAACTGATTCACCAGGTATGCTTGTCGAAACGGTTGTGCCTTTGACTGAAGTTTGCTGGTTCAATGCATCCTTCAAAGCTGAGAGACTTTGTATATAAATGGAATCAGTAACTACAGTAGGAGGCCTTACAACCAGTGTCTGATCTATATCAATTCCCAATGATTGTTTGCGCATATATTTTATCTGCTGGTATACTGTAAGTGTACCTATCAACAAAAAAAGCGAAGCTGTAAACTGAAATACTACCAGGCCCTTTCTTAATAATGAACCTTTTGATGTGGCAGTCATTTTTCCTTTCAATACTTCAATTGGTCTGAAGCCAGATAATACAAAAGCTGGATATAAACCCGAAAAGAAAACGCCAACAACAAATAAAGCAATGAGGCCAAGCCAAAAATCATTTTTTGAGAATAATGAAAAACTAAGATGTTGACCAGAAAGTTGATTGAAACCTGGTATTGCAAGTGCGACGATCAGTAATGCAAGCACCAGTGCGATACCATTTAGTAATGCAGATTCGGAAAGAAATTGTGCGATGAGCTGTTTTCTTTGCGAACCAACAGTTTTGCGAATGCCTACTTCTTTTGCTCTGTTAACCGCCCGTGCTGTGGCGAGATTGATATAGTTTACCCATGCTATGATCGCAATGAAAAATGCAATGGCTAATAAAAGATAAACAGTTTTTCCATCGCCATTTATCTCTGGTTCTGTCATATAGTGAGAATACAAGTGGATATCGCTTAACGGTTGAAGAGAATAAGTTACAGCAGCATTAAATCTTTTCATATCTGCTGCAGTGAATTTGTCAACTATTGGTATAAATTTTTTCTCTACTACTGCAGGATCAGCTCCTTTCCGTAATAAAAGATAGGTGAGGCAACCATCCCATGTCCAGGCTGTTTCAGGGTTATTATTTGGTCCCACAAATTTTATGAACGTAGCATAAGAGAGAAGAATATCAGGTTTAAGTTGTGTATTGTTAGGCGCATCTTTATATACCGCTGTTATTGTATAATCGCTGTTGCGGTTCAAGGTAAGCCTCTTGCCAACTGCGTTTGTTGTACCATACAAGAGTCGGGCTGTCGATTCAGATATAGCTGCGGTGAATGGTTTTGTTAATGCACTATCACCGTTGCCTTCAATTAGAGGATAAGTGAATATTCGAAAAAAAGAACCGCTTGCAAAAAATACTTTTTTTATAGGAACAGGTTGATTGTTGATCTCAGCTACCGCCTGGTCCCTGCTAAGCACTTTTACATAATCTTCAATTTCCGGAATTGCATCTTTAAAAGAATTGCCAACGGCATATGCGCCAGAAACCCATTGTGTGCTTAGCTTACCATTATCATACCTATCCTGCCGCACACGGTAAATACGATCTTTATTCGTATGAAAATTTTCATAGCTTAATTCAAACGATACGTATTGAAGTATTAATAAGCATGCCGCAATGCCAATAGCTAAACCAAGTATATTAATTACAGAATAACTTTTATGTCTCGTAATATTCCGCCAGGCTATTTTGAAATAATTTCTGATCATGATACTTTTTTATTCTGTTCTTAAACTTTTCACGGGATTAGCCAATGCCGCTTTGATAGCTTGTGAACTCACCGTAATGAATGCTATCAAAAATGCAATAGCTCCTGCGGCAAGAAATATCCACCAACCAATAGTTATCCTGTAAGCAAAATCCTGTAACCAATTATGCATGGCCCACCATGCAACCGGAAATGCAATTACCGATGCGACCAATACAAGTATTATAAAATCCTTGCTTAGCATGTTCACTACATTGCCTACGCTGGCCCCTAAAACTTTTCTAATTCCAATTTCTTTTGTTCTTTGCTCAGCCATATAAGTGGCAAGTCCAAACAAACCGAGGCATGCGATAAAAATGGCAAGCACTGCAAATAAAATAGCCAGCTTACCAATGCGTTGTTCGTTACGATACATTTCATTAAATGAGTCGTCAAGAAAGCGATAGCTGAATGGTAAGCCAGCAGACATTGATTTCCATTTTGTTTCAATTTGAGTTATCAGGTCTTTTGATCTTGCTGCATCGATCTTAAATGATGCGAACCCACTATTGGTGCCAAGCCGCATGCACAATGGCCCTACATTTTGACGAAGTGATTCAAAATGAAAATTCTTTACAACACCAATTATATCAAAAGAAATTTGTGATCCATTGTTATCTGTAAACGTATACACTTTTTTGCCGATGGGATCGTCGTATCCTAAAAACTTTGCTGTGGTTTCGTTGATGATAATCGCATTTGAATCTGCAAATTCTTTTGAAAAATTTCTTCCTTTGATGATCTCCATCCCCATCGTTTTTATATAATCATAGTCCACTGTCCATGTCTGCATATCAATTCCATTTTTGGAATCCATCACAGCATCTCTTGAATAGGTATTATCATTTCTTGCAGAAGATGTAACTGGTAAAAAAAAGCTAAGTGTTCCGCTTTTTACTCCTGACATAGCCAATACATCATCTTTAAATCCTTTTGCACTATTGCCTAATGAACCTGTTCCATTTATTACCAGCACTTGATCCTTACTAAATCCGAGTTTCTTTGTCTGGATATAGTTAAGTTGCTTATAAACCACAATTGTCCCGATAATAAGTATGATGGAAGTTGTAAACTGAATAATTACTAATACATTTCTCAAATTGCTTTTCTTATACTTTGTATTTGAGTTTCCTTTTAATACAGTAATTGGATTAAATTTTGAAAGAAATACAGCCGGGTAACTTCCAGCTAATAGCCCCACTACAAAAGGAAGTAATACAATGACTGCAAGAATTTTTGGATCAAGCATTTCATTGATCTGGATCGATTTCCCCGCTACATTATTAAAGAATGGCAACATGAACCAGGTAATTGCAATGGCGATCAATAAGGAAATAACAACTGTAAGAGTTGATTCAACAAGGAATTGAGTGATAAGCGTACTTCTTTCAGTACCTAATGTTTTGCGTATGCCAACTTCTTTTGCACGATTGGCACTTCTTGCCGTACTCAGGTTAATGAAATTGATACATGCTATTAATAAAATAAACAGGGCGACCGCTCCAAAAATATAAACGTACTGTATGTTTCCCGGTGGTGTTATCTCAAAATTATAATCACTGTATAAATGGATCTTGGTTAACGGGATCAGACTATAATCAAGATAATTACCCGCTTTCCTGAACTCATCCATGCTGTTGATATTCATAAAAGCTTTTGCTTCAGGCAAAACATATTTATCTATATACGCAACAAAGTTTTTTTGAAATGCTTTATAATCTGTACCATTTCTAAGCAACAGGAAGGTTTGAAAATTATGACTTGTAAGCTGACCCCACTGATAATTCACATTTTTCATAGAAAAAAAGAATTCAAAATTCAAATGTGAATTATGTGGAATATCTTTTATTACAGCAGTGACCTTATAAGGCCTTGTTGATTCTCCATCTTTTTCTTCGAGAGTTTTTCCAACAACATGTACATCACTAAAATATTTTTTTGCCGCAGACTCGGTTAAGACAACGGTGTTAGGTTCATCAAGAGCAGTTCTCGTGTTGCCATCAATTACAGGCAAGTCAAATATTCTGAAAAAAGTGGAATCGACATGAGCCACTCTTTGTTCATCAATAAAATCTGCACCTTTCTTTAACAATTTGCTGCCGTTGTTATTATAGATGCGGGTATATTCCTCTATCTGCGGATAATCTTTCTTCAGCAATTGCCCCATCATATCCGAGGTCTGTGTAAAATGCAGATTGGAGCCTCCAAACTTTATATCAGAATTGATACGATAGATATTACTGGCATTTTTATAGAACCGGTCGTAGCTTATTTCATCTACTACATATAATATAATAACAAGGCAAGTGGCCAATCCAACTGCCAGGCCTAATATATTTATTGTGCTATAGCCTTTATTCTTCCAAAGACTCCGGAAAGCGATCTTGAAATAATTTTTAAACATGGCTATACTTTTTGGTCAATGGTGAATGGTCAATTGTAATAATGAATAGCCAGTTTGAAGAATTCACCACTGACCATTCACAATTCACAATTACACCAATATATTCTCAGTCACAGTTTGTCCGTCCAGCATGCGGATGATACGATGACTAAAACGAGCATCATGCTCAGAGTGTGTTACCATAATGATAGTGGTACCTTGTTCATTCAGATCTGTGAGCATTTGCATCACTTCACTTCCGTTGTGTGAATCAAGATTACCAGTAGGCTCATCGGCAAGTATCAGTTTCGGTTTGTTAACAACCGCTCTTGCAACAGCCACACGTTGTTGCTGACCACCCGATAGTTGTTGCGGGTAGTGATTGCGGCGATGCATGATCTGCATTTTATCCAGAACCTCTTCCACTCTCTTTTTTCTCTCAGCTCCTTTTACACCTGTGTAAATAAGAGGCAACTCAACATTTTCAAAAACAGTAAGCTCATCAATAAGATTAAAGCTTTGAAAAACGAAACCGATATTTCTTTTGCGCAGATCGGCTCTTTTACGTTCATTGAATTTTGCAACTTCAATCCCGTTGAACTGGTAACTTCCTTCATCAGGATCATCAAGCAGTCCTACAATATTTAACAGAGTTGACTTACCACATCCTGATGGACCCATTACAGCAACAAACTCTCCTTCTTTTATTTCAAAAGAAAGTTTGTTAAGAGCTACTGTTTCCACCTCTTCGGTGCGATAGGTTTTTTCGAGATTTGCAATCTTGATCATTTT
>JBIOVR010000386.1:0-4477 GCA_044867875.1 Chitinophagaceae bacterium | reverse complement strand
TCAATATTCTGTTTCTTTAATTGCTGCTTTGCTTCTATCAAAAACTTACTGTAGTATATCTCATAATCTTTTGCCTTAACAAGGTTACTGTCAACCATTTTACGTAACAAATGCATGATCGGTTTTTTATAATCATCAAGTGTCATTAAAGGAAGCAGATCAGTCAAAATGGTTTTTGTCAGTTGTAATGAATCATATAACTCATTTAGAAAACCACCGTCGGAAGATCCAGGGTTGGTATAAACGTTACGATAAGAATAAGTCCTGTAATTGTTTTGGTATGGACTTTCAACATCAAGCACAGGTGGCTCATTAGTAATTATATCTCTGAAAAGGTCAAAGGAATACTGAGTTTTCTGAGTTAGCAATGCGCTTAATGCTGTATGCTGGAATTGCACAGTATCACCTGCTGCATAGAAAATATTTTTTAAAAGATCTGCGCTTGCTTTTACCGGAATACTTCCCAATTTGCTGATAAATGATATTTTTCTTTCGAGATATTTCTTCTCACTCCATTTAAATGAATGAATTGCTTTTGTCAAAAGAGGAAGGTCCGTTGAATCCATATCTATTTGCCACACTGAATTGATCGCCTTCTTTCTTGCAACACTATCGCTGCCAAAGAAATCATTAAAAAATATTTTTGATTTTTTTGTAAATGGGTTAATGATCTTTAGTTTATCAGCAGGCACAAAATTTTCAAAAAAGCCCTTTACAAAACTTGAAGGCTGTGAAAGAGTATCCGTTTGCGTGGTTAATTGAAAATGCAACCCATCCCTATAAAATGTTTTGGTTAAAATTGTCCGACTGCTGTTAGTGTCAGTAACAACCTGCTCCATCACTTTCATTCCATTTGGCAAGGTTGATTTTTTCTCACTCCGTACGATCCATGTTGTATCATAGCCAGGCAAAAACAAATACTTGTTATCACGTAGTAAGGTACTGTCTACATATTCATATTTGGAAGTACGGGCAAAGCTTATATATACTGCCTCTCCTGTCGTATCATTTTTTACCAAGCGGGTTTTATAATCATCTTTTGTAACGCTAAAATAACTTTCATCATCATCGTTATCTGAAACATACGAGTCTTCAGCAGGGATATCAAGCTTGTTTTTTTTCTCTTCGGGGAACCAGGATGTTCTTACAGAAAAATACATTGCAGTATCTTTTCTTTCTTTCATTTCTTTATAAACAAACGGTGTGATCTCAAAAGAGTTGAAAAATCTTTCAGCTGAGGTGTTTTCGTTTTTTCCATGTGCAACCAATGTATAATAGTGAGGACCCTGGATAAGAAATCTTGTAAGAAATGTAGAACCGTCCTTATGTATATACTTGCAATCAAGAGCAGGATATCCTTTATACACATGCAGCTTGCGACTTATGTTTTTTTCAATATAATCAGCTGAACCAAAACTTTCGTCCATTAACGCAAGATCAAAAGTATCTTCTTCTGCAAACCTGTAATTATGAATATCTGTTCTTATTACAGAAAAATGCTGGTTACTTGCTTTTTCTTCGGCATCATATTGTACATTATTTCCAAATGATTCATAAGGTTGTTGCGGAAAATCAACAGAGAAGCCACCATAAGCAGGTTGAAATTTTCTCCATCCACTATTTTTAAACTCCTTTAATTGAATGCTATTGAAGAATTTCTTTGCTTCATCACCATTTTTTATATAATCCCCATTGCCACCCATCTTAAAAAAAATAACTTCAAATGGAGTGATAAAAATATTATAGCGGTTATAATCACCTCTTCTTGTGCGGCTGGTTATATCGAATCCTTTATAACCGCTTTTGGTAATTTCTGTTTTATTTAAAATTTTCCCGGGAACATTTTCATACAATAAACTATCAATTTTTTTTGCAACAACATCAGCGTTATGTCCCCAATAAAGACTGTTTGTTTTTACCCTTGTAACCATGTAAAAACTTCCATTCGCCATATCGGCATATTGTTGCTGATCAAACAAAAAGCTTTCTCCGAAGCGATAAAATTTTCCCGGAATATCTACCTTATAAAAACCATCATCGGCAGTTTGGGTTGAAAATGTTATTGGCACACGAACTTTTTCTACTACATCTTTTTGCTTATTGTCTCTTGTGCCCATAAATATGGGTCTAAGCTTATATCCTTTTCTTCTAAGCAGCTCGATCACGCCTCTATTTCCTGGAAGATGCGCCGCACCAACTCCCACAAACAACGATGAGTTTTTAAGAATTGAATCAATTGAATTTGCCTGTATCTCATTTCTGCGATATAGAAATTTCTCATCAAAGGCGTCAGATTGACTATTTAATTTGTTAATGGAGTCAAGCTGATCCAGGTTCCCTGCACGATATGCTTCTTGTAGTTTGGCCGGTGAAAACTCTTCATCATAATCAAAACTTTTTTCTTTTTTGTTTTTTTCCTTTGCCGCATCACGAAATGCCTCCGCCATTAATTTCATGCTTTGCTCATACTGCTCGACACCGGCAACTTTTTTTCCTAGTTTTTTTCCTGTTTGATAAATATAAAGATCGAGGTAAGTGTCTTCCTCAAAATCACTGTTGTTATCAGACTGGCTGCGATAAAGTAAATTGTTGATCATGGATGGCTTACTGAACATCGCCACCTCTAATTTTTTTTCATATTTACCGAAACGTAATGTTCTAATATTAAAAAAATCACTGGGCATGTCATTCGTTACTCCCGGGTTGAAACCATACCTGTAATTAGGAGAACCCATGTCATAATTATTCATATCCTCCTGCCATGTTTCAGGATTCGTTTCGAGAGCCACAACATCTGAATTTTTAATAGCGAGATAAAATGAATCGGCGAGGTTAAAAGCAATTTTACTGCTGACATGCATGGTCCCAAATAAATAGGAAGGCTTTTTCAAACCATTGCCACTTATTTCCCAAAACAGGCTGGGATATTTTTTTGCTTTAGCTTTTGATGGGCCCTGGCTCTGCGCACAAAAATAAAACAGCACTGTTGCAGCTAGGATAAAATATCGCTTCATAAAGTAGATGATGGTCCTGATTTTAATACTTCAAGATGCTGAATGCCTCTGAATACATAAAATTAATCAAATATGCCGGAGTAAGGGTTTGTGGACAATGCCTAAAGAATGTGAAAAATTATTCGTGGAAAAAAAGCCAAAACCGCTACCTTTGCCCACTTTAAAACTGAGTGAACCGCCCGGCGCCGTAAGGCCGGATGGGAATCTAAACCTCCCTTCAGTATTGCCTGCCCCCGGACAGTCACCAGTAATTTAATAACAAATAAGTCCAATAGTCCCGATAACAATCGGGATCGCTGATGAAACTCAATCGCCAACCTGGCAAAAGCTAAATCAGGGTTCGGAACGATGAATGGAGCGTCGCAACAAAAGATGCCCGGAGATTCAAAAGCTGGTAAACAAAAAAAATAAATTAAGCCCATGAAGCTCTCGCAATTCCGTTTCGACCTTCCCTTAAATCTTATTGCTCAGAATCCAGCCAAAAGACGTGAAGATGCCCGTATGATGGTGGTTCATCGTCATACCGGACAGATCGAGAACAAACATTTCCGCGACATCATGGATTATTTCGATGACAAGGATGTGTTCGTTGTAAATAACACAAAAGTATTTCCGGCAAGAATGTATGGCCGCAAGGAAAAAACCGGTGCCAAGATCGAAGTGTTCTTGCTGCGTGAGCTGAATAAGCCCAACCGTCTTTGGGATGTGATCGTTGATCCTGCAAGGAAGATCCGTGTGGGTAATAAACTTTATTTTGGCGACAATGAAGAATTGGTAGCTGAAGTAATTGACAACACCACCAGCCGCGGCAGAACTATCCGTTTTCTTTGGGAAGATTCTGAAGAATCATTCCGTGGTATGTTGGAGAAATTAGGTGAAACGCCCTTACCGAAATATATTAAGCGTAAACCGGATGAAGAAGATAAGGAACGTTATCAGACAGTTTATGCAAAACATGAAGGCGCCGTTGCAGCTCCAACAGCTGGTTTGCACTTTAGCCGTGAGTTGATCAAGCGTCTTGAAATAAAAGGTATTCGTTTTGCTGAAGTCACTTTGCATACTGGTTTGGGAACTTTTAGACCGATCGAAGTAGAAGATCTGAGCAAGCATAAAATGGATGCTGAATATTACAGGATTGAAGAAGATGCTTGCAAAATTGTGAATCGTGCAAAAGAATATGGTCATCGTATTTGCTCTGTCGGTACCACAACTATGAGAGCTGTTGAATCTTCTTTTACCGCACAAAAATTATTGAAACCGTCAGAGGGTTGGACGAATATGTTTATTCACCCACCTTATGAATTTAATATTGCTGATGCGCTGGTTACCAATTTTCATTTACCAAAAACCAGCTTACTGATCATGACTTGTGCTTTTGCAGGATATGACCTGATAATGGAAGCATATAAAAAAGCCATCAAAGATAAATATCGTTTCTTTAGTTATGGTGATGCGTTGTTGAT
>JBIOVR010000385.1:0-4163 GCA_044867875.1 Chitinophagaceae bacterium | reverse complement strand
CACTATGTAACTAATTGCCGCGGTTGTCATACTAACCGTAGTCTTATGACTGGCGAATACACAGGACCTTTTTTTGCTGGCGGATTAAAATTTGAAGCGACTGATGGTTCTTATTGTGTAACTCCGAATCTTACTCCAGATAAAGAAACAGGGAAGATGACAGGCTGGACACAACAACAATTTATTGACAGGTTTAGACTGAAAAAAATTATTGCGGCATCAGATATGCCCTGGGATCAGTTTAGAAAAATGAGTGATAATGATCTTAAAGCAATTTACCAGTATCTGGTAACCCTTGAGCCCGTCAAAAATGCCACCGGCCCTACTTATGTAGCTGCTGCGAGTACAAAAAAATAATCAGCTGATATTTTAGGAGATCTCTATTTGATTTATTAATAGGTCTTCTAACTCATCTCTTTTGCGAATGAGATAAGCTTCACCATTTTTTACCATTACTTCAGCAGGCTTGAATCTTGAATTATAATGTGAAGACATTTCGAAACAATAGGCACCTGCATTTCTAAAAACAAGATGATCGCCTTCATGTACTTCTGGCAGTTGTCGATCTTCAGCAAATGTGTCGGTCTCACAAATATTCCCAACTACATTATAACTTCTTTTTTTACCTGCAGGATTTGAATTATTTTCTATTTCATGATAAGCGCCATAAAACATTGGTCGGATCAAATGATTGAGTCCGCTGTTTACCCCTGCAAAAATTTTGTTGCCCGCATTCTTAATAACATTTACAGTGGTAATAAAATAGCCTGCTTCGCTTACAATAAATTTTCCCGGCTCAAACCAAACCTGGAAATGACGATTGTATTTTTTTTCGTACTGATCAAACTCCTCTTTTACTTTTTTGCCGAGCAAAGGAATATCTGTTCCCTCTTCGCCAGGTTGGTAAGGCACTTTAAATCCGCCACCAAGATCGAGCACTTGCAGATCCGGAAAATGTTGTGCTACTTCAAATAAAACTTCAATGCCTTTAGCAAATACTTCCACATCTTTTATTTCACTGCCTGTGTGGATGTGCAGTGTTCTGATGTGCAAATTTGTTTCACTAACAACATCAAGCACTTCTTTGATGCTTTCAAGCGGCACGCCAAACTTGCTATCAGCATGTCCTGTAGAGATCTTCAAATTTCCACCCGCCATAATATTCGGACGTAACCGAACACCAACAGGATAAGTATGTCCAAACTTTTTTCCGAATTTTTTAAGATTGGAAATACTATCAATATTTATATGGACTCCAAGTTCTTTTGCCTCTGTTATTTCTTCAAACGCAATGTTGTTTGAAGTATAAAGGATATTCTGTGGTTCAAAGCCTGCTTTCAATGCTAGTTTTACTTCGTTAATGGAACTGCAATCGATATTACAACCTATGGAAAGAATGTATTTAAGGATACTGATATTGGTTAATGCTTTTGCAGCATAAAAAAATTTTGTATCAACGCCATCAAATGCTGTAAGCAATTTATCATACTGCTCTTTTATTCTTTCAGCATGATAAACATAAACGGGAGTACCAAATTGCTTTGCAATTTTTTCTAATTGATCCGGGAAAAGTTGTTGCGACATGTTGGCGAAGATAAGGAGCAGCGGCGATGGTTAAATTGTCGAATGATCAAATTCTTAACTCTCCTTTCCTTCCTGCTCGTCTTTATTTTCTATCAATTCTCCGCTTTCAGTTACTGCAAGATTTGTTGGTTCTTCAGTTGGTGCAGTCGCAGGCACCTCTTCAGTAGCTGCCGATTCAGAAATAAAATCTGATTCATTGACGATAGTAGGTTCAATGACTTGTTCAGCAAGCACCTCTTTGATCTTTGGCAGATCATCAGGCGTATTGATCCCGAAATAATCCATGAAACTTTTTGAAGTAGCATAAACCAATGGATGCCCAGGCATAGTTTCATTGCGACCGCTGATAACAATAAGTTCTTTCTCAAGTAATTTTTGAATGGCATAATCCGCACTTACACCTCTTATTGCTTCCACCTGGCCTTTTGTTACCGGTTGCTTATAAGCAATAATAGAAAGTGTTTCCATGGCAGCTGCAGAGAGTTTTTTCAAAAACTTATCGCCGTTTAATTGGGCGATCGTTTTATGATATTCCTTTTTAGTAAGGAACTGCCAGCCACCGCCGCTTTGTATCACTTCAAATGGATAAAATTCTGCTTTGTATTTTTCAACAATACCTTCCAAAGATGTTTCCACCTGGTCAAGTGAAACTTTTTCATCCATGAAAGAAAAAGCATTGTTGGCAAGATCAACGATCTCCATGGTTGTTAATGGCTTGTCACTTGCAAAGATCAAGGCCTCAATATGCGGTATCAGGTTATTAATTTCCATTATAAAATTGTTGATTAGAGAACTAAACGTAAAAGAGTGCGACGCAACGAAAGTACAATCAGGGAACTAAAGCTGGTAACACAATTATCAACATACTGTTAAGTGAAACACAACAAATAAAATGCGCAACAGTAGTTTATCCTTGTAATGCCGCCGCACCACTTACAATCTCAGTAAGTTCTGTAGTGATCGCAGCCTGTCTTGCACGGTTATAAGAGATCTTCAGCGAACGAAGCATTTCCTGGGCGTTATCGCTGGCTTTATCCATCGCCGTCATGCGGGCACCATGCTCGGATGCATTGGAATCAAGAACTGCTTTATATAATTGCGTATTGAGAATTTTCGGCATCAACTCAGCGATCAATTCTTCTTTTGAAGGATCGTAAATGAAATCAGCTTTTGTAGCGCCGGCTTTTGCTTCAACTTTAGGAATAGGTAAAAACCTTTCCACTTCAAATTTTTGCGTAGCTGCATTTTTAAACTGGCTGTAAATAACTTCCACTACATCAAACTCACCAGTTTCAAAACTTTTCATCGCAGCTTGTGCGGCTTTTTGAACGCTTTCAAAATTTAAATGAAGAAAAATATCTTTATAAGTATCCGTTACTGTAAAACGGGTTTTCAAGAAATGCTCATATCCTTTTTTGCCGATGCTCCAGATGGTTACATTGCCTTTTTTAAATTGATCAGGATATCTTTCGTTGATTGTTGCTTTTGCAAGTTTGATCAGGTTAGCATTGAATGCACCGCAAAGTCCACGATCACTGGTAATGACGATCAACAATACTTTTTCAACTGGTCTTTCAGCTGCCAAAGTTATTCCGGATCCGCCGCCGGCATTGCTCACGATATTGCTGAGCATCTCCTGCATTTTTTTAGCATAAGGACGCATTTGAATAATTGCATCCTGCGCACGGCGAAGTTTTGCGGCACTCACCATCTTCATTGCCTTTGTGATCTGCTGTGTGCTTTGTACCGACTTAATACGATTACGAACTTCTTTGAGCTGTCCTGCCATTTTGAAAAGTTGAAAGTTAAACTGAAATCGGCCGCAAAAGTACGGGCTTGAGGGTAAAAAACCAGAAGATTCTTGAAAAGAAACTAACTACAATTTCACAGCATCCTTCAGCTCAAAATCCCTTTTTAATCCGTAGGTTATGATAAATTTTCCGCCTTCTTTTGTAGACTTTTTTAGCGGTAATATATCCTCCCTGTAAAATTGAAGATGGATCGGGCCATTTATAAGCGCAGAAAGCCGGTCTTCTTTAATTACAAGGCGACCATTTCTTATGGTATCGACATCATTAATATCAGCACTTGCAAAAGAAGTGTCAGTTAAAATAACACTTAAATAATCTATAGAATCTAGTCCTTTGAAATTGAATACAAGATCGCCACGGCTTAATGTTGAAGGAACATTTGGCTCAAGAGTAAAAGGTTTGAATTCAAATTCTTCGTTGTATTCTTTTTTATTCAGGTCAGTAAAGCTGATCGCATGCTTGCCGGCAAATGATGCAAAGGGTCTTTGCACTTCATAATAAGCTCCGGTCACTTTTGCACTATCCACTTTCAGTTGTTCACCATCAAGCATCACCTTGCTGGGCTCATCTAAGACCAGTGTTGTTCCATTTTTTCCACCCATGCGGTATTGAAGATTAATAGTCACATCTTCCTTTCCCTCTTCCGCCCAAACCTCATAATCAAAAAACACAGCGTCTGGATTTACATCTTTGATATTCCCTATCTCATTGCTGGTGCATGAAAAAAGAAAAATCAATGAAACAATGCCTATATCTTTTAACCCAAAC
>JBIOVR010000384.1:0-7621 GCA_044867875.1 Chitinophagaceae bacterium | reverse complement strand
TTTAAAAAAGAAAATCGTGTGGCAATACCTGTAGTCAGCCAGAGTAATAAACTTCTTGGAATAGTGACCATAGATGATATGTTGTGGGTAGCGGAAGAAGAGTTCAGTGAGGATATGCAAAAAATGGGTGGTACCGAAGCATTGGAGCAACCCTATCTTGAAATTCCGTTATTCAAACTTTTTCAAAAAAGAATTGTATGGCTGATTGTCCTTTTTCTTGGTGAAATGCTTACAGCCACAGCGATGGGATATTTTCAGGATGAAATAGCAAAAGCCGTGGTGCTGGCGTTATTTGTTCCTTTAATTATTTCCAGTGGTGGTAACAGCGGTTCACAGGCATCAACATTGATCATACAGGCAATGGCCGTAGGTGAAATTAAATTAACCGATTGGTGGCGTGTTTTAAGAAGAGAAATACTTTCTGGTTTACTGCTTGGCACTGCTTTAGGTATAATTGGTTTCCTCCGTGTCGTACTCTGGTCACAAATATTTCCCGATGTATACGGAGTTCATTATATAGAGATCGGCTTTGTCGTTGGTATCTCGTTGCTTGGCGTTGTTCTTTGGGGAACATTAAGTGGCTCAATGTTACCGATCTTTTTAAAAAAACTTGGTGCTGACCCCGCTGTTTCATCTGCGCCATTTGTAGCAACACTTGTCGACGTAACGGGTCTTGTTATTTATTTCTTTACTGCTTTTCTTTTTTTAAAAGGATTATTACTGTAAGAAATATTCCGTTATTCATGAGATAATTCATTCCCTCCGATTCCTTGCATGCTTTTTGCCATCTGGCCATTTTTGTGCAATTTCGTTTTGCAACCGCTCAATCGTTTGCACTTATCCAATAAATGATAAAATCTAACCCAATCTTATGTGTGGAATAGTTGGCTACACCGGCCCTAGAGAGGCATACCCTATCATTATAAAAGGACTTCAACGACTTGAATACCGTGGCTACGACAGCACCGGAGTTGCTCTACTGAATGGAGGACTGACTGTCTATAAGAAAAAAGGAAGAGTAGCGGAGTTAGCAGATTCACTTGTTGGCGAAAATCTTCATGCACATATTGGCATCGGTCATACACGTTGGGCCACACATGGTGAGCCAAGTGATCGCAATGCACATCCTCATACTTCTGCAAGTGGTAAACTGGCAATGATCCATAACGGCATCATTGAAAATTATGCGCAACTAAAGCAGGAACTTATTAATAAAGGGTACACATTTAAAAGTGATACTGATACGGAAGTCTTATTAAATTTTATTGAAGAAATAAGAAAGAATAACAAATGTGATCTTGAAGAAGCAATACGTGTAGCATTGAAACGTGTAACGGGTGCTTATGTTATTTTATTAATTGATGAAGATGATCCCGAAACGATCATAGCAGCAAGGAAAGGAAGTCCTTTAGTGATCGGTATTGGCAAGGGAGAACATTTTCTTGGTTCTGACGCATCACCAATGCTTGAATACACAAAAGAAGTTGTTTATGTAAACGACTATGAACTCGCAATAGTAAAACCAGGTGAACTCATTTTAAAAAATCTTGGCAATGAAAAGCTAACTCCATTTGTGCAAAAGCTGGATATAGAATTGGCGGCAATTGAAAAAGGCGGTTATGATCATTTCATGCTGAAAGAAATAAATGAACAGGCAGATACAGTTTTTGATTGCCTGCGTGGAAGATTGGATGCAGAAAAAGGAACGATCACAATGGCTGGCGTAGAAAACAATATTGACAAGCTTGTCAATGCAAACCGCATCATCATTATCGCTTGCGGAACCAGTTGGCATGCAGGACTTGTAGCAGAATATATTTTTGAAGAGCTCTGCCGAACACCGGTTGAAGTTGAATACGCCTCGGAATTCCGTTATCGCAATCCTGTTATTCATCCCGGTGATGTTATACTTGCCATCTCACAAAGTGGTGAAACGGCAGATACACTTGTTGCCATTGAAAAAGCAAAACAACAGGGGGGATTTATTTTTGGTGTAGTAAATGTTGTTGGTTCTTCAATTGCACGTACATCCCATGCCGGAGCCTATACACATGCAGGGCCTGAAATTGGTGTAGCAAGTACAAAAGCTTTTACTGCACAGCTTGCAGTATTGACAATGGTGGCATTAAAAATTGCAAAACAAAAAGGAAGTATCGATGGAGAAAGATATATGCATTTATTACAGGAACTTCATGATATACCGGATAAGATCGCAGAAGTTTTGACCTCCGCAGAAAATGTTAAGAACCTTGCGGAAAAATATAAGGATGCAAGAGATTTTCTTTATCTGGGTCGTGGTTATAATTTTCCTGTGGCACTTGAAGGAGCTTTGAAATTAAAAGAGATTTCTTACATACATGCTGAAGGTTATCCTGCTGCAGAAATGAAACACGGACCCATTGCATTGGTAGATGATCAACTGCCAGTAGTATTTGTGGCCACAAAAGATGCTTATCATGAGAAAGTAGTGAGCAATATGCAGGAAATAAAAGCGAGAAAAGGAAGAGTGATCTCTGTGATCACTGCAGGAGATGACTATTCTGCTTCTCTCTCAGAATCCATCATGTCCGTGCCTGCTGCTGACGAGATCGTTGCACCGATGTTAAGTGTTATTCCTTTACAATTGCTTGCTTATTATATTGGAGTAATGAAAGGCCTAGATGTAGATAAGCCGAGAAATTTAGCGAAGAGTGTAACAGTAGAATAATTCAATAACCAGCACCCCGAAACATGAGTGATATAAAGAAAAAACCAATCAGCTCTCTCGGTTATAATTTTGTTGCAAAAGAATTTATTCCAAAAGGAAAGGATGAATATTATCTCCGCAATATCCAGAACAGAAGTGGAATTGCTTATCGTCAATTAACAAAAGTTGAGATCAAAATGCTGCAACAAAACAATAATAATGCTGATGATTGGAGTAAATTACTAGTTGCTGATCCATTTAACTCAAGCCTTATTAAGAATTGCAATTTCTTTGGACTGAACAGGATCGGCAAACTTGAAAATATTTTTTTGGAATACCATGATATACGCTTGCAGGTTGGACTCTACAATAGTACTATCATCAGTTGTGATTTTGGTGATAACGTAGCTATCAATAATGTTAATTACATGAGTCATTACATTGCCGGTAATGAAGTGATCATTGTAAATGTAAATGAACTTGCAGCGTCAGATCATTCAAAGTTTGGTAATGGAATTATTAGAGAAGGAGAAAAAGAAAGTGTTCGCATCTGGCTGGAGATATGCAATGAAAATGCGGGTCGTGGTATTTTACCTTTTAATGGTATGCTTCCAGGTGATGCATGGCTATGGAGTCGCTATCGTGATGATGAAGTCCTAATGAAAAAGTTCAAACAGTTTACCGAAAAACAATTTGATAAAAAAAGAGGATACTATGGAAAGATCGGCGATGGATCTGTGATAAAAAATTGCAGGATCATTAAAGACACATGGATCGGAAGCGAGGCCTACATCAAAGGTGCTAACAAATTAAAAAATCTTACGATCAATTCCGGGCCAGAAGGCAAAACGCAAATTGGTGAAGGAGTTGAAATAGTAAATGGTATCATTGGTTTTGGTTGCAGGATCTTTTATGGAGTAAAGGCAGTCCGTTTCATTCTTTCCGATCATTCACAATTAAAATATGGCGCAAGACTTATCAACTCATACCTTGGGTATAATTCAACTATTTCCTGTTGCGAAGTGTTGAACTCACTTATTTTTCCAGCGCATGAGCAACATCATAATAATTCATTTCTATGCGCTGCTTTGGTTTTAGGACAAAGCAACATGGCGGCGGGAGCCACCATCGGTTCTAATCATAATAGTCGCGGTGCCGATGGAGAAATAATTGCGGGCCGTGGTTTCTGGCCAGGGCTTTGCGTCAGCTTAAAACATAATTCAAAATTCGCTTCGTTTACAATTATTGCAAAAGGAGATTATCCTGCTGAAATAAATATTCCTATTCCATTTTCATTGGTGAGTAACGATGTAGCTAACGATAAACTGGTTGTAATGCCCGCATACTGGTTCATGTATAACATGTATGCGTTGGCAAGAAACGAGGAAAAGTATGAGGCAAGAGATCAGCGGGGTGATAAATCTCAGAACATTGAGTATGATTTCCTGGCGCCTGACAGTATCAATGAAATTTTTGATTCAATTCAATTACTTAAAAAACTAACAGGTCTTGCTTTTGCAAAAAAGCAAAATAAAAAATTGAACGAAGAACAAACAATTTCACTTGGTGAAAAATTATTAGAAACAAAAGATCCGATCATTGATGAACTCGAGATCCTCGCAGATGAATTTGAAAATGCAGGACGCAAAGTGCAGCTTACTAAAGTACAGCAGGCATACCTGATTTTTAAAGAGCTTGTAATTTATTATGGCGTTAATCAATTACTCCATTTCGCCTGGAATAACAAGATTACTGATTGGGAAAAATTTTATTCGTCATTACCACTAAAAGCGAAAAGAAGCAATTGGCTAAATATCGGCGGTCAATTATTTCCACAACCTGCCCTCAATACTTTTAAAAGAGATATTTACTCAGGGAAAATAAAAAACTGGGATGAAGTACATTCTTTTTACATGATAAATTCCCAAATTTATCCCGAACAAAAATTGCACCACTCTTTTGCTTCCCTGCTTGAAATACTTCAATTAAAACCTGCAGACTTTGATAAAAAGGTTTTTAAGGAATTAATTAAACAAGCTGTAGCCACCCGTGAATGGATGGTAAAAGGGATCTTTGATTCAAGGGCAAAAGATTATCATAATCCATTTCGTAAAATGGTCTATGATAATCGCAAACAGATGGAAACAGTTATTGGCAAACTCGATGATAATAGTTTTATAAAAAAGAAGATAGCTGAAATGAAAAGCTATCATGAAAGCGTAAAAGAGCTTCTTAAAAAATTCAAACTCTGATCATTTATAATTGCGGCTTGTAAACGGATAATATGCTGCTGCAAATCCGGCCTGGTAGCACGCAGTATACCAAAGCAGGTCGTACACATAATGCCTGAAAGGCTTTTTTGGCTCTCCTATTTTTATTACTAGTGCAGTCATGATCGCAGTTTTTTGAATAAAATTATTTAAGTGATACTGATCGGTGAACATCACAAATACTGATGTAGATAAAAAAGACTTAGCCCCATTATCAGGATTACCACCTTCATATTTGTTTCGCCAGCTTACTTTCGGATCAAACCATTGTTTATTAGCGCCAGGAAATGTTTTTTCAAATATCTTATAGTTGAATTGTATTGTTTCATTGAAGCCTTTTGCGCCGCCAGCTATAAAGACAAGGCTGCCAGTAATGATCTTATTCTTATCGATCCTCCATTTTGATTTGTCCTTAGATTTTTCCTGTGCTTGTAAAGCAAATGAAGCAAAAAGAAAAAGTGCAATAATTATTCTCATAAAAATAGTTTAATGGTTACTGAAATATTTTTCAGCAAAATTCATCGTTCTCCAAAAAAGAATATAACAGGAGTGATTTTTATGAGGATTGGTGGGCTTAAAAACTTTGATCTTGATAGTAGTGGCGATAGAATAATAGAGCGGAGAAGAAACCGTTAAATTAATCTCTGAGCTTCAGATAATGAAATAAAGAAGAATGAAAATTTACAGAAAAGTAGATTTCCTATCATCTGTAAATTTTAGTTAGGCTAGATCGCTTTATTTTTTTCTAAAAAAGAGCCGGATAGGAACTCCTTTGAGATTGAAGTTCTCCCGAAGCTTATTTTCCAGATAGTTTTTATAGGGCTGTTTTACATCATCAGGGAAATTGCAAAAGAAGGCAAAAGAAGGAACAGCAGTTGGTAACTGGGTAACATATTTGATCTTTACCGGGTGTCCCCTTACAACCGGTGGATGGTATGATTCGATCGCTTTTAAGACAACTTCATTCAACTGTGAAGTTGAGATCTTTGTCTTCCTGTTTTCAGCAACTTCCAAACCGATCTCAATTGCTTTAAATATTCTTGTCTTTTCTTTTGCAGAAATAAACAGGATCGGCACATCAGTAAAAGGTGCCAATTTTTGTTTCAGCATTATTTCATAATCTCTTGATGTATTGGTTTCTTTCTCCGCCAGATCCCATTTGTTTACTAACACGACAACACCTTTTCCCTTTTTCGCTGCAAGACTGAATATGCTTATATCCTGTGCAGATACGCCTTTCACTGCATCAATCAAAATAAGACATACATCCGCTTCGTCCATTGCTTTAATGGCACGAATTACAGAATAGAATTCAAGATCCTCATGCACTTTTGCTTTTCTCCTGATCCCTGCTGTATCAATAAGCATAAATTCTTTTTGAAAAAGTTTATAATGCGTGTGGATCGTATCTCTTGTTGTGCCAGCAATATCACTTACGATAGTTCGCTCCTGTCCTACCAAAGAATTTAATAAAGACGATTTACCAACATTTGGCTGACCAATGATCGCAAACTTTGGTAACGAATCTGCCAGTTCCATCGCATCAGCATCCTCTGCGGGAATCAATTCCGTAATTGCATCCAGCAACTCTCCGGTACCACTTCCGCTAATTGAAGAAATGAAAAATATTTTATCAAACCCAAGACTATAAAATTCTGAAGCAGCTAACATTCTTTCATTGTTATCTACTTTATTTACTACAAGAAAAACCGGTTTTGAACTTTTACGAAGCATAGCGGCCATTGCATCATCAAGATGAGTGATGCCAATTGCTGCATCGGTCATAAAGACAATTGCATTTGCTTCTTCGATCGCAATCGTCACTTGCTTTCTTATTTCTCTTTCAAATACATCATCACTATGCGGAACAAATCCACCTGTATCAATTACATTAAAGCTCCTTCCGTTCCAATCACTAATACCGTACTGGCGGTCACGGGTTACACCACTTATATCATCAACAATCGCCTTACGTTGCTCAAGTAAGCGGTTAAAAAAAGTGCTTTTGCCCACATTGGGTCTTCCTGTTATTGCTAATGTAAATCCCATAAACCCTAAATCCCTAAAGGGACTTTTAAACTCTATTAAAAATTTGTTTACGTTTAATGATACCCATATTCTTTTAACCAGGTATCATTATCCCGCCACTTATCTCTCACTTTTATAAAAAGCTCTAAAAAAACTTTTTGTTGAATAAACTCTTCGATCGATTTCCTTGATTCTGTTCCAAGCCTCTTTATCATCTTTCCACCCTCTCCTAGCATGATCGCCTTTTGTGATTCCCGTTGTACAATAATATCTGCTGTAATTTTTGTTAGCGTAGTTTTTTCTTTGAACTCATTTACAACAACGGTTGCCTGGTAAGGGATCTCATCTCCAAATAATTCAAACACTTTTTCGCGTATCAATTCAGCGACAAAGAATTTTGTTTGAAGATCAGATATTTCATCGCCACTAAAAAATGGTTCTCCTTCGGGTAAAAACTCAAGTACTTCTTTTAAAAATTTCTTTTTATTAATACCACTCGATGCAGAAATGGTTATTACTTTTTTATAATAAGGGTTATTTGAAAAAAAATCTACGGTTGTTTTAATCTTTTCCTGGCTTGCCCTATCTATTTTATTTACAACAACAATAGCAGGTACCTTAAGTTTTAAAGCGGAAA
>JBIOVR010000383.1:0-3825 GCA_044867875.1 Chitinophagaceae bacterium | reverse complement strand
CACTCACTGCCTCGCTTGCCTGCTCCAATTTTTTAAAAGGAACAAGCATCAGGAGATCATATTTTGGATGAGGTATCAGACGCAAAACAATTTTTGTTACAATACCTAATGTTCCTTCACTACCGACAATCAATTGAGTGAAATTATATCCTGTCGAATTTTTTAAAACATTCGCTCCGGTCCAAATTATTTCCCCGGTAGGCAAAACCATTTCAAGATTCAATACATAATCTTTTACCACACCATATTTAACAGCTTTAGGGCCGCCGCTATTTTCTGAAATATTTCCGCCTATAAAACACGAGCCGCGACTTGCAGGATCTGGCGGATAAAACAACCCTTTTTCTTTTACAGTCATTTGTAAAACCTCGGTAATAACACCCGGTTCCGTTGTTATTTGCAGATTTCTTTCATCGATGTCAAGAATCGAATTCATTCTTTCCATTGCTAATACAACACCTCCAAGATGCGGCAATGCGCCGCCACTAAGACCAGTACCTGCACCTCTTGGAGTAACAGGGATCTTTTTTGCATTGCAAATTTTCATCACTGCACTTATCTCCTGGGTTGTTCTTGGCTTAATCACTACATCGGGTAAAAAATGAAGATTTTCTGTTTCATCATGTGCATAATGATTCAGTGCTTCATCATCATACAATACAAAGTTTTCACCAACAATAGCTTTAAACTCGTTTATGATCTCTGCTGTAAGTCCCGATTTTACGTTTGTATACATGCTATGTTTCCCTTAAGAACAAAAATCGCATAATTCATCAACATGGTAAAACTAAACTCTATAGGATATACCAGCTAATGCATGAGGTAAACTATCAAATCAGTAAGCGTTATTGCGGAGGCTTGGGCACATGCTTTGCCGCTTGTCGCCATTGTAAGTATCAAACAATCCTTCCTTGATCAAAGAAAATTCGAAGGCGCCCCGGCCATTGTTATAATTTTTTAATGTTGAAATAGTAGCATCATAAGTAAATGTTGCTCTAATGTCATTCCATTGAAGACCGACCATTGGAATAAATGCATCTTTATGACGATAGTATAAACCGCCGATCAATTGATAAGCACCATCACCAGACAGATCATAATGTGCATTCATACCAATTACCATCTCAAATGATTTTGCCTGAGTTGTAAAATAAATGTTCGGATTTACAAGCCATTGATTGTTTACCAAAAAACTTCCATTTATAAAACCTATATGTCTTACAGCGATCCTGTTATCAACTCCCGAAGTTTGATTAAAGAAAGATTCTCTTGGCCTGTTTACATGATGTGCAGAATAACCGGCATTCAAATAAACTTTATCATTGGGAAAATAGGCATAGTTCATGCCCATTTGAATATCGAGATAATTGATATTGTTATTGTCCAATACTACAGAAGTGGGAAGTTTATTATCAAAAAAATGTCCATCAAACTGATCAGGGAATTTTAGATTACTTACATTGATCTGTTTGTTGGACCAACCAATATTAAAACCCGCACTTATAAGACTTCCTGCATTTATCATTTGATGATAAGCGATCGAACCATAAAGTTTTGTTGAAGTAAGGTTACCGCTGCCTGCCACATCCCGTAAGATCACCCCACCAACACCCAACCAACCAGTATTTTCCTGGTTTTGCATAAGCTGAGCATCGCCAAAGGCACTCATTGTTTTATACGGAATTGACATCACACTTGACCATTGGTTCCTGTAATTTATTCCTACACGGTAATCACCGCCGGGAATAAAGCCTGTATTAGCAGGATTGGTTGTAAGTGGTGAATTCATGAACTGGGAGAAATGCAGATCCTGTGCATGAATGGTGTTACTCCATAACATCCCGATAGCGATCGGCATCCACACTCCAAACAATATGTAAATTCTAATTTTCATTTTCACATTGCATTTGCTCGTGGCAAATTAATTTATCTAATTAGCGATATATCACCTTTTTTAATTGCTTTAGTTCCGTCAAAAAACTCGACATCCAGCGTATAGACATAAACATCCATTGGTTGTATCACGCCTTTGTATTTTCCATCCCAGCCTATATTCTTATCATTTGTTTCAAATACTTTTTGTCCCCAGCGATTCCAAATTATGAACCTGATCTTTGTAATGCCAAAACCTCTTGCATAAACTACACTGTTAACATCCCCACGTTGTGGCGTGAAGGCATTGGGCACATCCACTAATGCAAAAACAACGGCTTTCACATCCTGGCAAAGCGTATCGGCGCAACCCGCAGAATTTATTGCAATAAGACATGCATTATAAGTACCTGTTGCATTATACTGATGCTTTACCGGCGATCTTGAATTTGTTTGTAAACTATCTCCGTCACCAAATAACCATTTGAATTTTACTGCATCAGGCGATGCAAGATTATTAAATGATGTTGGGGTGTTTTCCACCGGTGGATCTGGTGAAAAAGTAAAATTGGAAACAGGGATCGGAAAAACATTTATGGTAGTCTTTGTTGTATCTGTCAAATTACAAGTACTCGGATCGTTAGCAATTAATGTAATTGTATATAACCCTGGTGCATTATAAATATGAACAGGATCTGTCGCAGTACTTGTTGTGTTATCGCCAAAATCCCAAATGAAAGATTGGCCCGCAATTGATGTATTGGTAAACTGCGCTGTATAAGGTGCACATCCGGTTGGTGGGGTCTCAAATTGTGCTACTACCAATGGTGCTATCCTTATAGTTTTTTTCAAAGTATCCGGTGCATTGCAATAGGCAGTATCAACAATGGTCAGCTTTACCGTATAAGTTCCGGGCGAAGCATAAGAATGGAAAACCGGAGCTAATCCTGCAGTTACCGTTGGAGAGTTGTCACCAAAATCCCAAGTGAAAGATGTATTTGTAAATGGTCGTAGTGGCGACGTAGTGGATAAATTATCAAACCGATATTTCAAAGAATCACATGGCGATAATTTCACCGGGTTAAAATCAAGAATTGCAGGAAGATTTCCAGCCTTAATATGAAGATATGCTGTATCACGGATATTACATGTAGTAGAATCTTCAGCGATCAGCATTACCTGGTATATCCCGGGTAAATTATATGTATGACTTGTATTCGGAACAGTAGTAATAACAGGATTGGGTGAAGAACCATCACCAAAGTACCAGTAGTATTTTACAGCATTTGCAACTGTATCAATGAAGTCAACTGTAAGGGGAGCACAGCCTGCAGTATCTCTTGGCACTCCATTGATCATTGATTGAAGACCCGCATCTACACCAGCGAAGTCGAATGAGATTTTCAGCATTGCAAGATTACATCCTGTCACAGTTCCGCTTCCATTTGTAGTTCCATTTATTGGCCCTACAGCACCTGGTGTAGTAAGGTAGACCGCATTTCCGAAACAATTTGCACATATCGCCTGGTATATTACCCCTTGTTTATCAAACCGGCTGGTGCCGCCATCAACATGATCAGCAAGACCACCATTCTGTCCCCAAAAGCTTCCAAATAATTGGGCAGTTGCATTTTTCTTTAAAACAAAAAAGTAGAAATCATTTCCATCAGTTGTAGACTGCAGAGCATCTGGTGTGACTGGCAAACCAGATGTTAATGATGATTTGAACTGCCCGTCAACTACTCCTCCCCAACCGGATACATAAACATTTTCGCAATTATCTACAAGAAATGCTGTAATTGAAATATTGGGCTCTCCCGCTGGCTTACCAAACCTGGTTGAATAAATAGAAGCAGAAAGATCAGGTTTCAGCTTCGCAATAAACTGTGGAGCACCTCCAACACTATATGCTGCATTTATTATAGGCCAGGCACCTCTCGTTTGCCCGCATAT
>JBIOVR010000382.1:0-20757 GCA_044867875.1 Chitinophagaceae bacterium | reverse complement strand
CACTCAGATCATTCATGATCATCAGGCCACCGATATATTCATCCGCATCTTCTGCTTTTATATTTCTTCCGTGTTTACAAACAACGATCGCTGCTTCCAGTTCAAAATCCAATTTTTCAAAATGATCGGGCATACAACTAACACCGCCAGGTCCTTGTATGCTATGATGATTGGTAAAATAAAAAACAGGATATTGATCAAACTCCGGTATCATATCTACTTTGCGATTTTTTCTTGCCGCCGCCACATGCTGACGAAATGCATATCCATCGCGACAAGAACTTGGAAAGGGTACTGGCGCCAGTAATTCTAATTCACTTATAGGCATTCCTTTGTTGCTGAACCTTTCTCCTTCACGCAACATCATTTCTCCTGCCTGCGCCACTGCATATGATTCTTCCCAATAATTCAGGAACAAACCCATGCTGTTTGGAAGATCAGGATGCAACACTTCCATGTCATAAACGAGATCACCGATCAATACACCTAACCTGTCATGCCCATCCTGTAAATAAGAAACTAATTTCATCGAATAAGTATTTAGTGGCGCAAGATAAATTTTATTATGAACCAAACAGAAGGAATCCTATTTAGCTTTTCTTGCGACGCTCCGTTCAAATTTCTATTCAACATTGAGCAAGTGCGTCGCAATTTACCCAGGGCGAAGCGAAGGGTCGCACTCTTGTGCTTTCAGTTCTCTTATCATCTTTTGTGATACGTCAAATGTGAAATGTGAAAAGTGAAAAACAAGAATGCATTATCTCACCTCTCACTTTTCACGTTTTATATCTTTAGACTCCTGCGATCCTTTTCTTATATTCTAACAAGGCTTCATCCAACCTTTCTTTTGCAGTAGCATCTCCAGGCACATTATGAGAAGGATGTATAAAAAGTTTTACTCCGCGACGAGCTAATATCTCGGCGACAGTTGTTATTGTCATCCATACAGCAGTTACAAATGCAAGAGTGGAAACAGGGCCAATCTTATCAAAATGATCTTTTAAAGGAACACTGGCATCCTGTATCGGCACACAAGTATCCACAACAAGATCTGCCAGTTCAAAAATATTTTTCCCGCTGCTATGTCTTGATTTTTTTCCTTCCGCTTCCTTGGCTGATCCATAAACGATCACTTTCATTCCCTGTCTTTTTGCTTCGAGTACAACATCTATATTCACTGCATTAATTCCTGTATGAGAGAACACCCACATGCAATCTTTTTTATCAAAATTGTATCCTTTCATGATCTCGGTTCCATAACCTTCCACTCTTTCCAAAAAAACAAAATTCTGTACACTCATACCGCCCACAATGTTTGTGAAAAAAGTTAAGGGCAATTCGATCATAGGATGAAAACCTACAAAGCTGCCGATTCGCGGATACATTTCTTCAATTGGAAGAGTAGCATGACCACAACCAAATGTATGTACCCAACGATTAGCCTCAATCGTATCAGCCATTATCGTCGCAGCCTGTTGAATTTTTTCCAGTTGAGTTTCTTCAATCTTATCCATTATGCTTCTTGCATTTTGCAGCCATGTTTTTGCCAACATATCTTTTACATTTTAATTTTTGAAGAAATATTTTGTTTTATTAACAATATTTGGATCAGCAAACAAGCAATGACACATAGTAATAAAACGGGAAGCTGTTTTGTACCAAACTGATTCGAAAGCAAACCAAAGGAATAATTTATCAGGGTATTGCCGGTTAATCCAATAACAAATGCAATGCTGAAAGCTGTCCCGGAAAGATTTGCATAGATGTGGCCAATGTATCCAAGTATTACAGGAAAACTTGCCGCAAAACCTGCACCGAGCATAATTAATGCGACTAAAGAGTTAGCGTAAGAATTAGAATATAATAATAGAAATCCACCGGCTGCAGCTAACAGCAATGATGCTATCATAATTGAAAAAGAAGAGATCTTTTTCAAAAGTTTTCCCAATAAAAGCCGTGTAAGTGTTAATCCGCCCAGGTAGCATGATAGAGCAAACAAGGAATCTTTTTCAGAAAATTTCAGATCAGACTGGAAAAAAGTTGTTGTCCAGTTATTAATTAAACTCTCGGCGCCACTTTGAAAAAATAGGAAGAATGATGTTAATAATAGTGCAGGTTGCTTCAATAATTTTAGGGCTGGTTTTACTGGTAATCCTTTTTCATGTTTAGCGGTAGGGAATTTAATTGTAAGAAAGTAAATAGCAGCCAGCAACATGATCAATCCGACAGAAGAAAGTATGTAGGGATATTCGAAACGGGTTGATAAAATACTTAATAGCAACGGCATTCCCAATGCACCAACACCAAAGAAAACACCAAGCAGGCTCAGGTTTGCACCTTTATCTTCTGCACTGATATCCGCCACTACTGCATTGGTAGATCCGTTGATAATACCACCTCCAAATCCAAGAACAAATATTGAAACCTGTAATAATAAAAATGAATTCGCAAAGGCGAGCCCTTCAAAAGCAAGTAACATCAGCAACGTAGTAACGATGAATAATATTTTATAACCATACCTGTCGGCAATAGGGCCAAATACCAGTGAGCCAGCGATAATACCTATTGGAAGGATTGAAACTAATTTGGCGGAACTTATTTCATTCATCATGAATTTTGCAGTAAGCAATGGCAAAATAGAACCAAGTGTGATGAGCATGATGCCGAATAATAAAAGCCCGATACATGCTGCGGCAAAAACCTGCTTCCTTTTATACATGGTGTGAATATATATTTAAGCTTTTAACGCCAACAAACCTGCTCCATATAAGCCTGCATCACTTCCTAATGCAGAAGCTTGTAACTGTACCTGCTGAATGCTGATGGGTTGTGCCCATTTTTTTGCCTCAATATAGATCTCATCTAAAAATTTTAATGCCGGGCCAAACACTCCTCCGCCAAAAATTATTTTTTCGGGATTAAATAAGCTTACAAGATTGGCTGTTGCCATGCCCCAGTATTCAATTGCATTTGCAATTACTTTTTTTGAAAGTTCATCACCCATTTCATAAGCATCAAAGATATCTTTTGCTGAAAGCAGATCTGGATCTATATTTTTCAAAACACTTTTATTATTACCATCGCGGGCAAGCATTTCTTTTGCAACTTTTACAATTCCTTCTCCCGAGGCATTGTATTCAAAATTACCGCAGGAAATATATTTGTGGTTATAAGGTCTGTCCAATGCCATCCAGCCAATAGCTCCGGCAATATCATGTGATCCACGCAATATTTCATTATTAATTAAAATACCGGCGCCAATCCCAGTACCCACTGATAAAAAGATTGCATCATTACAACCGCGGGCATTCCCTTTCCAAACTTCACCTAAAATATAACAGGCACGGTCGCTGTCAATCTTGATCTTTATTTTTTTATTACTAACTGATTGTTGCAATTCTTCCAATAATGGATAATCATCCCAGCCCGGAATGTTTGGTGCCCAAACCTTGCCCGTCTTGGCATGAGCAATCCCCGGAACACAAATCCCGATAGCTGAAACATCGTTTATATACCTTAATAGCTCACTTGTTGCTTGAAAAATAAGTTCACCAACTGCTGTTCCTTGCTTTTTATCAAGTGAGTGATTTGTTTTAAAAAGGATATCGCCTTTATCGTTAAATAAAGCCGCAGATAATTTGGTTCCACCAAGATCGAGTGCAATAACAGCCATAAGCAGAATTGGATGATTAAGATAAGCAGAAAAGGCAATTAAACTTATTTGTATCTTGACAAATAAAATTTTTTCATGTACCGCTACTTATTCATTTTATTGTTATTTGGATTTTCGGGTAAAAAAGAAAAAGATCCTGCCTGGATCCGCATCAATCAACTCGGTTATCAGCCTAATGGAGTAAAGGTTGCCGTATGGTGCAGCAAAGGCGATTTAGGAATTAGTAGTTGGGAATTAATAGATGCAGTCTCTAAAAAAATAGTCTATTATTCAAAACCTGGAAAAGCATTTGTTGCTTATGGTCCATTCAAAAAAACTTATCGTTTAAATTTTTCTTCTTATAAAAAGCCGGGCAAGTATTATTTGCAAGCAGGCGGGACAAGATCTCCTGAATTTGAAATTGGTGACAACGTTTACAAAGGCGCTGCAGATTTTTGCTTGCGTTATATGCGCCAGCAACGAAGTGGCTTCAATCCATTTTTAAAAGATAGTTGTCATACACATGATGGTTATGTATTATATGGAGAAAAAGCAGGGATAAAAGACAGCACACATATTGATGTTACGGGTGGCTGGCATGACGCAAGCGATTATTTACAGTACAGTACAACATCGGCCAATGCAACATATCATCTGCTTGCAGCTTATAGAGATTTTCCAACTGTTTTCAATGATGAAAAACTAGCAAATGGTCTTGATGGAAAAAATGGAATGGCCGATGTGCTTGACGAAGCAAAATGGGGATTGGACTGGTTATTAAAGATGCACCCAAAAGATGACTGGATGTTTAACCAGCTTGGTGATGATAGAGATCACATGGGAATGCGAATACCAAAAGAAGACACCAACTATTATGGTAAAGGAATGGAGCGACCTGTTTATTTTATAACTGGTGAGCCGCAACAGCGAGGGAAGTTTATGAATAATACAACTGGCACTAGCTCAACAGCAGCAAAGTTCTCCAGTGCTTTCTCATTAGGGTTTGAATTATTTAATAAGGTTGATACATTTTATTCCAATCTATTATTTGAAAAGGCTGGATCGGCTTATGTCTATGCATTTAAGAAATTTGGTGTAACTCAGACAGCCTCTGTAAGATCGCCTTACATATATGCAGAAGATAATTGGGAAGACGATATGGAATTGGCGGCAGTAATGTTAGACAGGGCTAACAGAAGTATGTATTATAGAAGAAATAAATCCACAATTTCTGAGCATCAAGCTATTGATGAAAGAGCTGTAAATATTTTTGAAGAAAAAATTACACCATGGTTAGGAGCAGATACTGCAAAACATTATCAGTGGTATCCATTTATTAATCTCGGACATTATGAAATGGCAAAAGAACTTAAAACATGGGGAAGAGACAGCCTGACTGGTTATTACAAACAAGGCATAGAAAAAGTTTGGAACAAAGCCAAACAAAACGCTTTCTATCGCGGTATTCCTTTTATCTGGTGCAGCAATAACCTTACAACTTCATTTGCTATTCAATGTTACTGGTATAAACAATTAACCGGGGATAAAACTTTTGATGAATTAGAGCAAGCCAACCTTGATTGGTTGTTTGGTTGCAATCCATGGGGCACAAGCATGGTCTACGGTTTGCCATCATGGGGTGATACTCCTGTTGATCCACATTCTGCATTTACACATTTAAAAAATTACCCGATCGATGGTGGATTAGTTGATGGCCCGGTTTATACAAGCATTTATAAAAATCTTATAGGTATTACACTTTATCAGCCTGATGAGTATGAAGAATTTCAAAGCGGTCTTGCTGTTTATCATGATGACTATGGTGATTACAGCACCAATGAACCGACAATGGATGGAACAGCCTCGTTAATTTATTTATTGGCAGCGAAGGAGGCGCAAAGCAAAACAAAAAAGTAACTGCCTCCGGAGAAGGAGGCTTCACTTATAGTCATGGTGGAATTATTCGTGGCGATTCAACAAAGAAAAATATTGCATTGGTATTTACGGGACATGAATTTGCCGAAGGCGGAAATTTTATTGCCAATACATTGCAACAACAAAAAATAAAAGCCTCTTTCTTTTTTACCGGAGATTTTTATAACAACTATTCAAACGAAAAATTAATAAACAGGTTAGTAAAGGATAAAAATTTTCTTAGCAACCATTCTGACAAACATTTATTGTACTGCGATTGGAGCAAAAGAGATAGCTTATTGGTAAATAAATTTGAATTTTTAAATGATCTCTTCGGCCCTATGGAACGATTAGGTCATTTAGCGGATGACCCCAAAGACCCATTTGCTCCATCAAAACCTTTTACTAAGTTCTTCCTTCCACCTTATGAATGGTATAATGATACTATTGCAGCATGGTGCAAAGAAGCGGGTATTCAACTGATCAATTATACCCCTGGCACACTTAGTCATGCGGACTATACAACATCTAGAGACAAAAACTACCGCAGCAGTGAAATGATCTATAATTCCATTATCAATTATGAAAAGTCAAAACCGGCCGGATTGAATGGATTTATTTTACTGATGCATATCGGCACTGGACCCGACAGAAAGGATAAATTTTATGCCCGTTTACCTGAACTAATCAAATATTTAAAGCTAAAAGGCTATCAGTTTCAGACAGTTGACCAATTGCTATCCCGATAGCAATCTGGAGAAGAAAATCATTAACAAAATCCTATTCGCCATTAGCTATTGACCATTCGCGTTTCATTATCTTTGCGCCTTTAAGATTTAAAGTATGCAGTTCGAGAAAATTCACAATAAAGGGCAGGCACAGCTGTTCAAAAACCCTTACCTGGAAATGCTTACCAAAACACATCCGTTGGTGATTTGGGGTATGTATACACCGGTTATGATCTATATGTTGTATTTCAGCGGAAATAGCCTTGGTTTTTCAACGATCCGTATTATTCTTATTTTTTTAGGAGGCATGCTTTTCTGGTCACTCTTCGAATATATAGCTCACCGCTTTTTGTTTCACATGGTAGCAAACAGTGGCAGGGCAAAAAAATTTGTATACACGCTGCATGGCAATCATCATCATTATCCAAGAGACAAGCAGCGGTTGTTCATGCCGCCGGTACCAAGTCTCATTCTTGCATTAGCAATTTTCGGACTAATGTTTCTATTGTTCAGGCAATATACATTTATGTTCTTCCCCGGTTTCCTGTTAGGTTATCTTATGTATGGCACTATGCATTATGCTATACATGCATGGAACCCTCCTTTCAAATGGATGAAGCCTCTTTGGAGAAATCATCATCTTCATCATTACAAGAACGAACACAATGGTTATGGAGTAAGCTCCACTATTTGGGATCATGTATTCGGCACCATGTTCGATCTTAAAACTGAAAAAGAAGATAAAGAGAAAGTGAAGGACCTGATGTTTGAGAAGAAATAATTATTTCCCCGACAACATTACTACTATTTAGCTTTTCTTGCGTCGCACTCTTGTACTGCAACAATTCTATTCTCCAATTGTTGCAGTAGCCTGCCCAGAGCGAAGCGAAGGGTTCGTATCGCTATTCACCATTTTTCATCATCACTTATATTTTCATCTTTTTTTCTAAATTGTTGGCGTGATATTATTTTCTGTTCTTGTCTTTCGATCATAAGATCAGTAATAATTAAAGCGGCATTTGTTCCTGGGTTTTCATTCAGCAATTGTTTCAATTTTATTTCACTTACATCCATCCGGTAAAGGATCAACACTAATTTTTGAAAATCAGTATTGATCAACTGATCTATTTTCTCGGCCAGCATTTGTTTATCAAATGAATGATCCTTTTCCTTCAAAATAATTCCAAGCTCTTTCGAAACTTCCTGCAATACCTGCTCATCTTTCATGCATCAAAAATACTCAACATACAGCAGTGTAGTCTAATAACGGGTTTATCATTATTATCGACCATTTATCCAAAAATGTATTTAAACTGTGCCTTGATTCGTCTAATACGAATTATATCGTATAAATTCGTTTTTTGTATAGCCATAACCAACAACATGAAGAAAACCCTACTCTTTACAGCATCTTTTTTATTTTTTTGCATCGTATCATGGTCGCAGGGAACATTAAAAGGAAAAATTATTGATTCTACTACAACTAAGCCGCTTGGGTTTGCTACTGTTACAGTTTTTAAAGCTGCAGATACTGCCATCATCACCTATCGTCTCAGCACACCTGAAGGTGATTTTAAAGTACCCGGAATTCCGCTGGATATAAATTGCAGGGTAGTGATCTCCTATTCAGGTTATAGCATTTTCAGAAAAGAATTTACAATTACTGCTTCTCAAACAATTTTAGATATTGGCTCAGTCCCACTTACAACCGATTCAAAGACATTAGATGAAATATTAGTGTATGCAGAGCGACCTCCTGTGATCATGAAAAAAGATACCATCGAATTCAATGCATCAGCTTTTAAAACTTTACCTAATGCGCTGGTGGAAGATCTTCTGAAAAAGTTGCCGGGTGTGATGGTGGACAGGGATGGAAATATTACTGTAAATGGAAAACCAGTGAACAGGATCTTAGTTGATGGAAAAACTTTTTTTGGTGATGATCCTAAAATGGCGACAAGAAATTTACCTGCTAATGTGATCGATAAGGTACAGGTAACGGATGATAAAGAAGAAGCAATGAGAAATGGTGATGATAATCTCAATAATGTTGGTAAGGTTGTCAATATTACTTTGAAGAAAGGCGTGAAAAAGGGATGGTTTGGAAAAATGTATGCAGGCGGAGGAACCGATAAACTTTACGAAGCAGGTGGTATTGCCAATGTTTATCGTGATACATTACAGGTAAGTGTACTTGGCTATATGAACAATCTAAACCGAACAGGATTTAGTTATTCTGAGCTAATGCAATCCGGAGGGTTCGATAGAGTAAGAAGTAATAGTGCCAGCAATAGCACTAGTGTTTGGAATAATGCTGGTGGTAGTGGTATTTCGATCAATGGAATAAATTTTGGCGGTTCTCAAAGTTTTGGGGGCATTTCAACAAGCAACGGAATTGGTTTTAATATTAATCATGCCCCAAATAAAAAGCAATCGATATATCTGCAATATTTTAACGGAAATGTAAACAGTGACCGGCTGACACATACAAATCTTGCTCAATACAATGGCGATACGGTTATAAACACAACTACAAAACTTACCGGTGATTTCATCACTCATACACATAATTTCGGAATAGGTGCAAGATTGAAACCCGATTCTGTTACAAATATTCTTTTTAATGCAAGCTATCTTGTAGGGTTACAGGATGAAGATCGCTTTAGCGATATCAGGGGGAATAATAGTAAGATCGGGCAATTGAGCGATGGCAATGTAAATCAGTATAACGATGCTGACACCCGAATTTATCGTCACAACCTGGCAATTACACTTTTGTCCAGGAAAAAGAAAGGGAGGCGATTTAACATCAATCATAATCTTGATATTAATAACCGATTTAACAATTACGAATCGCAATCGGATATAAGCTATTATCATCCTAATATATATGATAGCCTTTATTCTCAACTTCGAAAGGAAAGAATTCCCAGGACGGATATAATGTTCATGTTCAATTACAGCGAGCCGCTTAACAAGCATCTTACAATACGCCTGGCCGGTCGCTATGAATATGGTACACTTCATAATGGGATAGGCACTTTTAATAGCGTTAATGGCAATGATAAGTATGATACATTGAACACTTCATTAAGCAGTGATTTTAGAAGAATTAGTAATCGTGCATTTCTCGGAGCTGGTCTTGAATATAAGTGGAAGGACTTGACGATCACTCCATCAATAAGAATCCTTAATCAGCATGTGAATAACCGAATGCTCTCATCAAACACTTATATAGAGCAACAACAGTTTAATGTATTGCCTGTATTTTCTATTGTGTATAAGCAATTAAATTTGGGATATAACAGGGATATTATTCTTCCGGGGTATAGTTCGCTTAACCCGGTGACTGATCTAAGCAATCCTTATTTTATTATCAAAGGGAACCCTGATCTTTTGTCTTCAAAAAGAGATAATATCAATCTTAACTATTATTACAACAATGCAAAAAGATATATTAATGTTGGTGGTTATGTTAGCGCAAGTTTCACCAGTAATGATATCATACAAAGTATTTCAGTCGATGATAAGGGAGTGCAAACAAGTTATCCGGTGAATGTAAATGGAACTGAGAATTATAGCATGAACTGGAATATCAACAAGCAATACAAGAACAAGCAGAATAAAATTTTTATGTGGAACATAGGTAACTGGATGGGTATAACCAGGAGCCTCATGTTATTTAATGGTATTGAAAGCAGGCAAACTACTTTCAATTATAATCAATGGATGGGGATCGGCTTAAACCTGAATGATAAGTTTGAATGGAACATGAATTATAGCTTTGGCAGGAACTTTACAAAATATACAAATCCTTATTTCCGGGAACTCAAGGTGAGCAACTATGATTGGGGAAATGAACTTGTCTTGCGCTGGCCAAAACACCTGATCTGGGAAACTCAATTTTCTTATGCGTATAACGGGAGCATTCCTTCGGGCTATCCAAAAGAAACTATCCGCTGGAATGGAGCTTTAAATATAACGATGCTAAAAAGTGAAGCAGCAGTTTTAAAACTTTCAGTAAATGATATTCTCGACCGGAATCAAAATATTTGGGTAAGTGCAAACAGGAATACAATTACAACAACAGAAAATAATATCCTCGGTCGCTATTTCCTGGCAACATTTACGTATAACGTAAGACCAGCCGGAATGAAGAAAAAAGTGGGCGGGAGGGAAAGATTGTTTATGTTCTAAAATTTTTCCATTACGCCAAGATTAAATAAGGCAAAGTCATATTTCACCGGGTCGTCCTTATCTAATTTCTTTAATGCATCTGTAAGTTCTATTGCTGCCAGCCAATCTACCTGCTTTCTTTTTAAAAGACCTAACTTTTTTGAAACTCTTGCTACATGTACATCAATTGGACAAATAAGTTGTGAAGGGGAAATGGTTTTCCATAAGCCAAAATCTACTCCCTTGTTATCATCCCTTATCATCCATCTCAAAAACATGTTCAATCTTTTGCAGGTTGATTTTTGTAATGGGGAAGAAATATGTTTTTCTGTTCGCTTTAAATGTTCAACTGAAAAGAAATATTTTTTGAAATGGGTTAAACCATGTTCCACATCAAGATCTGGAATTGGGAAAAAGGCATGTTCGAGAGAATTATGTTTTGAATAATGAAGATGAAGAAATTCAATAAAATAATAAAGATCATCTTCATTAAAAGTACGGTGTTTAAAACCTCTTAGCTTTTTAAGATCATTTGTTGAATGATCTTTTATAAATGCAGAAGGCGAATTATCCATTCGCTGCATTAACTCTTTACTTTTTCCAATGATCGTTGCCCTGTTTCCCCAGGCAAATACAGCCGCAAAGAGGCCTGCGATCTCTATATCTTGTTTTTTTGTAAAGAAGTGAGGGATGGATATCGGATCATCTTTAATAAATGCCGGCTGGTTGTATTCTTTTACTTTCCTATCTAAAAATTGTTTTAGGTACACCGGCATCATGCAAATTTAGTAGTCAGCCTTGTTAAACTAACCATTAAACCTGCTGCGATGCCAGTGCTATAATTTTAGACAGGATTCTGGCCGCGGATAAGACGTAATATTATCGCAATTACGGCTATCACCAATAATACGTGAATGATAGAGCCAGCGTGAAAAACAAAAAATCCCAATAGCCAACCTATGATAAGTATCACAGCGACTATGTACAAAAGTGAACCCATAGTTTTAAGTTTTATACGAAAACTTTGCAATGACCATACCAAAATAAATTAACCAATTGCTGTTGCAAGGTCAAGGATCAGGTCATCTGCATCCTCAATACCAACACTTAAACGGATCAATGAATCAGTTAATCCATTTTTTATTCTTTCTTCCTTTGGTATTGAGGCATGTGTCATCGAAGCAGGATGATTGATAAGACTTTCTACGCCACCTAAACTTTCTGCCAATGAAAAAAGCTTTGTAGATGACAGTACTTTCATTGCCTCTTCAACACTATCATTTTTTAAAACAAAGCTGAGCATGCCACCAAAATCACGCATTTGTTTCTTTGCAACTGTATAGCCAGGATGATCTTCAAAACCCGGCCAATAAACTTTTCCGACTTTAGGATGCTTTTTAAGCCAGTGTGCAATTTTTGCCCCATTCTCGCAATGAGCTCTCATTCTTACATGCAATGTTTTTATTCCACGCAATACAAGAAAGCAGTCCATTGGCCCGGGCACAGCACCGCAACTTTTTTGAATAAAATATAATTTATCTCTCAGTTCAAGAGTATCCATCATCAGCGACCCTTGTATTACATCACTATGCCCGCCAAGATATTTGGTTACAGAATGCATTACTATGTCTGCACCAAGATCAATAGGATTTTGTAAATAAGGCGATGCAAAAGTGTTATCAACAGCCAGTAAAATCTTTTTAGGTTTTGTGAGAGCAGCCACTGCAGCGATATCAGTGATATTCATTAATGGATTCGTGGGAGTCTCCAGCCAAACAAGTTTTGTTTTACCCGTTATGGATGAAGAAATGTTAGAAACCTTTGTTGTATCAACATAAATAAACCTGATACCAAACTTTTCAAACACTTTTGTAAATAAGCGATAAGTTCCTCCATACATATCATTGCCACAGATCACTTCATCACCGGGTTCTAATAATTTTATTACGGCATCTGTTGCGGCTACGCCACTACTAAAGGCCAATGCATATTTTGCATTCTCAATTTCAGCAAATGCTCTTTCCAGCGCAGTCCGTGTTGGGTTTTGGCTACGGGCATATTCATAACCTTTGTTTTTACCGGGGGCTTCCTGTACATAAGTACTTGTTTGATAAATAGGAGTCATTATTGCACCAGTCGATGGATCGGGTTCAGCGCCGGCATGAATATATTTTGTTGCTTCTTTCATGTTTAAATTTTGAATGTCTGCAAAGATGTGGAATATAAGGCAAATCGTTGTTTACCATTCATCATCGATAAAATTTCACTTAACAAAGACTTAACGGGCAAGTTGGAGCGGGTCAAATCATGCTTCAGACAACGGAAAATATTTTTGAACACGAGTTTTTAATGCTTTAGAAGTATTGTGATTTTATTATAGCCCCTTACAAAATAATCGGACGTTACCGATGACAGACAAACAGCTTTTCTCATGCAGGTAACTACTATAACTTGTACGTAGTCAGAATTTCTTAATCAAAAAAAGTATAAACCATGAAAAAGTTAATAATCTTCACCTGCCTGTTTGCTGCCCTTAGCGCAACGGCATCCAACCCTCCTGAAGTCAGTGAAAAAGTTTTAAAAGCATTTAGTGAAACGTTTATGAAGGCCACTGATGTGGTATGGCATGAAGTGAAAAATTTCTATGAAGCAAGCTTTAAGCAATCCGAAATAATTTCAAGAGCAGTTTATGATCAGGACGGAAACCTGGTGAGAACAACCCGTTATTATTCACAAGAGAATCTTCCCATTAATATTCTGACAAAACTACAAAAGAGATATGCCGGCAAATCTGTGTATGGTGTAACAGAATTATCTTCGGAAGACCAGGTATCGTATCATATAACAATGCAGGATGAAAAAAACTGGTACATTATCAAAGCAGATAATTGGGGGGGTCTTGAATTGGAACAAAAATATAGGAAAGCTTAGACGGACAGTTCGTAAGCACTAGTATAGATAAGATTAATTTATAAATAAGTCGTTTCGCCAGCAGCGGGATGGCTTTTTTATTTAAATAAGAAAGAAGAAGAAAGATAACGCCAGTCATAATTGTCGGCTTCATGTGCAGGCTTTGCTTCGATCTTTTTATCTATTACTTCGGGTTTAAGGATCTTTTCATCAACAAGTATCTTTTTCGCATCCCTGATCAATTCCGTTATCTTTTCATTTTGTATCCATTGTTCCTGCGGCGGCTCAAAACCAGTTTTATCTTTTCTCCATGTTATTTCGGCGGGCAGGCTCTTCTCCATATTTTTTCTCAGCAACCATTTTGTCCAGCCGCTCCTGATCTTAAAGTTTGCCGGCAATGAAAAAACAAACTCAACTAACTCATGGTCTAAAAATGGTAAACGAACTTCTCGTCCATGTGCCATTGAGTTTCTGTCGGCATAACGAAGTAGTTCTTCTAATCCATGCATACATGTATTAAAATATAAGACCCCATTAAGACTGAATATCTCCGGTGTGATATAATATGCTTCTTTACTTTGTAATTGGGTAAAATCTTTTGTGAGGTCTTCCTGTCTTAATGCATTCAATAAATAGTGTCTTTCTAAAAAAAGAGTAGCAAACTCGGGAAATAAAGCGGCAACCCGGTTCCTCCATCCAAATTTTTCAGTGATCCCTAATTCTTTTGCTGCATTTAATTCACGACTTGATAAAAGTTTTCTTTTTCTGAAAAGTTCCTGCCAATACCATTTATAGTATTTATGATAACCTGCTAATGTTTCATCAGCGCCTTGCCCATCGAGCAAAACTTTTATTCCTTTTTGTTTTGCCAATTCATATACTTTATACTGTGCATAAATACTGCCGGAACTAAACGGTTCTTCCTGGTAATAAAAAAGTTTTGCAAGATCATTATGTAGTGTAGCTGCATCAGGTGTAGTAGTGAAATGCTGTAAATGGAATTTATCAGCTACCAGTTTTGCAAAAACTGATTCATCTTTTTCGAAGCCGGGGAATACGGATGTGAAAGCCGTTGTTGGTGAGTTGTGGGATGTAAAAGAATGCAGGGTTGCAATTATTATGGACGAACTATCCAGTCCTCCGCTTAGACTTGTGCCAATAGCTACATCACTTCTTAATCGTCGTTGAACTGATCGCTGAAAAAGAAAACCAAATTTTTCGATCGCTTCTCCATCAGTGATCTTTTTATTTTCATTTTCAACATCAAGATCCCAGTAATTAGAAATTGAAAGTTGAAAGTTAGAAATTGAAAATTTAAGAAAAGAAGCGGCAGGAAGTTTAGAAATATTTTCGAAAAAAGTTTCTTCCGGAATATTTGGGTTATCTACATAACCGATCGTTAAATAATTAAAAAGAAGTTTCAAGTTCACTTTTCTTTCAATACTGGCAGCCCACAATGCTTTCATTTCCGATGCAAAAACAAATTGATCATTATCTAAAAAATAGAAAAAAGGTTTTTCACCAAACCTGTCTCGTGCCGCAAAAAGTTCTTTTTCTTTTTCATCCCAAACGGCAAAAGCGAACATGCCATCAAAATGATCGACACATTCTTCTTTCCAGTGATCATAAGCAGCAACGATCACTTCAGTATCCGATCTTGAATTAAATGAGTAACCTTTTTTTTGCAGTTCTTCTTTTAATTCAATGTAATTATAGATCTCACCGTTGTGAATAATAGTATAGCGTTGTAGATAATGCATTGGCTGATTGGCGGCATTGCTAAGATCAATGATCGCAAGCCTTCGATTTCCTAGTGCAGTTGTTGAATTCACCCAATGTCCTTCGGCATCTGGTCCGCGGTGAGCCAGCACATCCGTCATTTTTTTTATACGGTCTGCTGTGATAAGTGAACTATTATTGGATATGATACCTGCTATTCCACACATTTTGTAAAGTAAGTAAATTAATAGCTGAATAGCGAACAAAGCGTACAAGAGTGCCCTTCGCTTCGCTCTGGATAAACTGTGCAACAAAGTTTAATCAAGGATCAAAAAGCCGGGAATAAAAAATGCTAAAAACTTACAGGCAGTTTTGCTTTTACATCATCCCAAAGAAAGATCAGCGATGTACTTTTGTCTGATTTTTTTTCGAAAGCAATCGTAAAATATTCTATAGCAAGATTTGTTTTTTCAACCAACACTTCAAATTGCATCAGGTCCTTCTGCCTGTTTTGTTCAAGGCCCCAACTGTATAAATTTGAATTAAGAACAAATGTCCATTTTGTTTCCTGCGGAATGCAGTATAAAATATAACGACCAGGTTTGACAGTTTTACCCGCAACAGTTGCAGTGGAAAAAAATTCAACTTCTGTAGCTTCATTAGCACCCAGCCGCCATGGCATATCATACTGTACAAGTCCGCCAAAAATTTGCCGTCCTTGTTTTTGAGGGCGACTATAAATAATTCTCATTAATGGCGGCACAGTTGTTTTGCCTGCCATTTTCAATAAAGGGTAATCAGTAGGGAAATACACCATATCCATTGGTGAACGGTCGGGATTGGTATAATTGCTAACCGGGGGAAGCACTTTTACAGGCGCATCCGATTTTGTTGGAGTATCAATACCAGCAGGTTTTTTTTCAGGTTCGGCGCAACTAAAAAATAAAACCGGTAACAATGCAGCTAATAAATTTTTTTTCATAGCTCTTTTATAAAGTGATTGGCAGGGTAACTTTCATTTGTTCCCATGCAATGATCAGCGAAATTCCAGTGGCGGACTTTTCAAATAACATTGACATGCTTTCAATAATCTCACCTGTTTTTTGTGCAGGCACGTCTGTTCTAAGCAGATCTTTTTTTGAATCGTACTTAAAAGCACCCCACGTATCTGTATCCTTGTTGAGTATCATCGTCCATATATTTTCATTTACGATCGCATAAAGAGTATAACGGCCTTTGACAACTTTTTTACCATCGATCTTTACATCTTTATAAAATTCTATTTCGGTGGCCTCATTGGCACCAAGCCTCCATACTTTGCCATACTCCACCAACTCACCAAAAACTTTTCTGCCTTGTCTTTGTGGACGGCTATAAAGTATCCGGGCAACAAGAGGTTCAGTTGCTTTATTTTGAATTTTAAGAATTGGATAATTGTTAGGATAATAGCTTACATCCATCGGCGATTTATCAACTTCAGGCAGCTTGGATGATTGTGAGAATGAAAATGTAAAGGAAATTAGTAAACAAAGGAGAATGGAAGTTTTGCGCATAATGGAGGTTTAAAATGACAAAAATAACAGTTTCATACTCTTTGACGAATTTAAGAGCCGAATCGTTCGCTATTGGTCAAATTGTTTCAGAAAATTTACAGTCATAAGTTTAAGTTCAGGGAAAAATAGCTGGTATAAATTCTTTAGTTGATCATAATGCTCGTTGAACAGGAAATAGGCGGTATCACTTTCTTCAAGGTATTTTGCCCTACGAATCAACCCTGCAAGACTTTTTTCTATACCCTCCCGGTACCTGTAATTGTATAGCCAGTTTTGCGCTTTCATATATGGGTACATCCTGGTGAATTTTTCTGGAAATTGATCTGTGAACTGGTCAAGCAAAGCATAGGTATTAATTGTAAATGTTTTTAAACTTTCATCTGTAAACTCATTTACATCAAGGGCTAGAAAATGATCGTATACTACATCCATCAAAGAACCAGCGTATAACCTGTAAGCGGGCCGAAAGATCTCCTTTGCCTCTTTTGTTACAGGATGAGCATCAGTAAACCGATCTATCTCTCTATGTACTGCAATTCCTTGCTGTATTTGCCCAGGATAATCATACTTTCTTTTTCCTTTTACAAAATCGCTGATCATGTTGCCCACCAATATGCCCGGCTTATTAAAAGAAAGGTATGCATGTGCCAGATAGTTCATAGGCTAAAGATAATACGAAAGAAAAGGGCAGTTGTTACATCTTTAAACCGATCCGGTGATGCTTTGTTCATTTGTTATAAAAACTTTCACATTTCACGGTCATGCTATCATACATGATGAATGGAGTTTAAAATAGTTTGACGGTATTAATAACGGATACATGTTTCACATTCATTCTTATTCTTTCACTTACATTAACAATCATGTCCATCAATCACAATTGGCTTGTCACCGGGTGTAACGAAATCTACCTTTGAATCGTCAAACTGGTATAAAACAAATAGCAAGTAAAAATTAATCTAAAACCAATTAAACTTTTGAGTCATGAAAAAGATATTATTAGTGCTGGGTCTTGTGGCAACAATGGGAGTTTGCAGTGCGTACCCGAGTGAAAGAGTTTCACAGAAAGTGCTGGCAGCATTTAAAACTGAGTTTACAACTGCACAAAATGTAGAATGGGAAACAGGCGCCAACTATTTCAGAGCCGCATTTACAATGAACGAGCAAAGAATATTTGCTTTCTATAATGTAGAGGGTGAATTATTGAGTATTGCAAGATACATCAGCTCAATTCAGCTACCTGTCAATCTATTCAGCGATCTAAAAAACAATTATAGCAAATACTGGATCAGTGACCTCTTTGAAGTAAGCAATAGCGAAGGCCTTCATTATTATGTAACACTTGAAACAGCAGATTCAAAATTGGTAATGCATTCAGGGAATGGTGGAAGCTGGAGTACATATAGTAAGAACAAAAAGATCTGACAAGCAAGTTAGTTTTGGTGTGTGGTAAATTAAGAGTCCCGCTATGGCGGGACTTCTTATTTTAAATCATTGATGAATACACTCAGACGTTAATCACTTTAACACATGCCTCCATTAATCTCCAAAGAAGCCCCTTGGACACAATTCAATTGACTTCAGTTATTTGTTCTGGTATATTCGTTATACGTCACTCACTTCCTTATCCTTCTAAGAAATTTAAAAGAGTAAACCATTAAACCTTTGAATATGAAAAAGACGTTTTCGGCACTCTTCGCATTTTTGATCATTGTCAGAACCGATATGATGGCAAGTGAAAAAGCCGATGTTGATCCCAAAATTTTATCAGCATTCAAAAAGAATTTTCTTTTGCAAAAGATGCGAAATGGGAAGTGAAGGGGAATTTAACCCAGGTAAATTTTTTATTAAATGATCAGGGAGTTATAGCCTGGTATAATTCGGATGCAGAGTTAGTAACCACAGCAAGAAACATTCTTTATAACCAGTTACCGATCTCAGTTATCAGGACCCTGGATAAAGAATATGCAGGTGCGGATTTCTCCGGCATAACCGAAGTAAATCGTAATAATGAAACCTATTACCAGATACGGGCTGATGAAAAGAGTAGGAAGTATTTATTAAAAGCAAGTCCATCAGGCAATATAATCGTATTGAAAAAAATTAAATAAACGCAGTTCTTTCGAGAGCATGTGGTGTGCCCCCGACCTCTTAGTCGGGGTTTTTATTTTTAATCTATATTTCTAAAAAATTTATTTTTGCAGCCTTCCCGCAATGTCTCACCTTTTTGTGATCTGAAGGCGGATCTTTAAAAATCATAAAATGAGCAAAGGCCCCGTTTCACAATTTATTCAACATCATTATCGCCATTTTAATTCAGCTGCATTAGTAGATGCTGCTAAAGGTTATGAACAACATTTATTGGAAGGTGGCAAAATGATGGTAACACTTGCTGGTGCCATGAGTACCGCCGAGCTTGGTATTTCGTTGGCAGAAATGATCAGGCAGGATAAAGTACATATCATTTCATGCACAGGCGCCAATTTAGAAGAAGACATCATGAATCTTGTAGCACACAGTCATTACAAAAGAGTTCCTAATTATCGTGACTTAACGCCGCAGGATGAATGGGATCTTTTGGAAAATCATTATAACCGTGTCACTGATACGTGCATTCCCGAAGAAGAAGCATTCCGCCGCATTCAGAAACACATCCATAAATTATGGAAAGATGCGGATGATAAAGGCGAACGATATTTCCCGCATGAGTTCATGTATAAAATGTTGCTCAGTGGCGTATTGAAAGAACATTATGAGATCGACACAAAAGATAGCTGGATGATGGCGGCGGCAGAAAAAAATCTTCCGATCGTTGTTGGCGGATGGGAAGACAGCACGATGGGAAATATTTTTGCTTCTTATATTATAAAGAACCAGCTAAAAGCCACAACCATGAAAAGCGGGATTGAATACATGGTATGGTTGGCAGATTGGTACAGGCCAAACAGTGCAGGCAAAGGCGTTGGATTCTTTCAAATAGGTGGCGGTATCGCCGGCGATTTCCCTATTTGTGTAGTGCCCATGATGTACCAGGATCTCGAGTGGCATGATGTTCCTTTCTGGAGTTATTTCTGCCAGGTAAGTGATTCTACCACTTCATTCGGTTCTTATTCAGGTGCTGTGCCAAATGAAAAGATCACCTGGGGTAAATTAGGAATTGATACGCCGAAATTCATTGTTGAAAGTGATGCAACGATCGTAGTGCCTTTGATCTTTGCTTACTTGTTGGGATGGTAAATTTGTTGATGACGATTTTTGTGTAGCAAGCAATTGAATTTTTTTAAGCCTCTGTGGCACAGTTTACCCAGAGCGAAGAGAAGGGCATTCTTGTACAATAACAATTTTATTCAGTAATAAAAAAACCCCGGATTTATTCGGGGTTTTCATTTATGATGAAGGTAAGGATTAGAGTCTGCGATCACGGGTATGTAAAAGGATAACGAGTAAATAGACCGGGCGGTTGCCATAAGGTTTAATGCCTGCATCAGCAGGTATGCAAAAAAAATCTCGCCTTTAGGCGAGATCTTAAAATATTTGAAATGTTAAAATCAGGAGAAATGAAGTTCTTTTCTAATTATTTCCGCTTCTCTTGAAGAATGAAAACACCAAACCAGTATTGAAACAATGAAAAGCTTATGGATCGAAGTTTCAATCACCAGCTCATTAAGATTATTTACAAAGAGTTCAAACCCCCAAAAACCAACACAAATAATAAGTGCTGAAACGAGAGAAAGAAATGGTTGTTTATTGCTGTACACGGATAAAAGGACCATTACAGCAGCAAGTCCAAGATATACAAAGAAATCTTTTGTAGTAAACGAGGTTTCAGGCATTATCCAAAAAACGCTTGCGCCTGCCACAAAAGCCAGAGCACAGATCAATAAAATATTTCGGGTTCTGCGGAGCCGTTTATTTAGCTGTTTCGTCTCCTGTGTACGGTACATTTCAGAATAGTCAACATGATCATCGGCTATTCTTTGATAAAAGGTCGGATTTTGCTCAGTTTGGTTCATGGTATGGCCTGCAGAATTTATAAAAGCGAAATAAATAAAAATTTTTCTCTTTTTTTAGTAAATCAAGCCAAATTTTAAAAAGCTCTTTGAGC
>JBIOVR010000381.1:0-7861 GCA_044867875.1 Chitinophagaceae bacterium | reverse complement strand
TTAGTCACTAATGATAGTTGTTTTATCCGATTTTTGCGAGATTGGCATCATTGATATTGATCGTAACAAAAAATTTTGTGCATGTTTGAGAAATTAAGGCAAAAATGGAAAGTAAATGTTTTTCAATTGGTGCTGATTCTTTGCACATTTGCGATCGGTGGCAGTTTGACAGGTTATGCCGCAAAAAAAATAATGAATGCGCTTTCAATTGAAGCAGATTGGCTTTGGGCTATTATTTATATTCTTCTTGTTACTATCATCTGGCCTGTTATGGTTTTAATTATCAGCCTTCCTTTTGGACAATTCAGGTTTTTCTATAATTATACCCGTAAGTTGGGTCAGAAAATCGGAATACTTAAACCGGGGAAAGTCAATAATCAAAACTAAAAGTCAAAAGCCGGAATGGTGGCTCTTAAGTTTGAGAATTTAGAACCTTACTTCGTTTTAGCCAACTCAGTTTCAGCGGCAATATATCCAAAGCTGCTCCATTGATTGCCAGCAACCACTTTTTCAAACAATTCTTTTGCTTTTCCCTTATCTCCTTTTAATTGATAATAGGTGGCCAAGCCAAAACTGACTGTCGCATTACTGACCGGTTGCTGGTTTTTAGTTTTTTCAACCAGTTTGCTATCATCCCCGGATTGATACATTAATAATATATCATAGTAATCACGATTCTCTATAATTTCCATGTCCTTTGTCACGTCCAATAAATGGTGATCCGCATCTTTTGGCCTTCCCATTTTGCGTAATACAATATTTAGCCAGTTTAATGTGGCGACTTTCATATCATCATTATCTGCAATATCAAGACATTTTTCCCATGCAAGCAATGCCTGGCGGTAATCTCCTTTCAGATAATAAGCCAGTCCAAGGTGGTAATATATATTAGTATGCAATGAGCTTGTTGGAAAGTTTTTTTCATTAGGAATCCCGTCTTCTTCTATTTCGTCTATCTGGTCTTTTATAAGATCAATTGCTTTTTTGAGATCAGTGATCGCATTATCATAGCAGCGTAAAGTGATATAGCGATGCCCCCTATGGCGGTAAAATCTTGCATTATCGGGATGAAGGTTTATCCCTTTTGTATAAATAGCTATTGCTTCTTTATAATATCCCAGGTAAGCAAGGCGACGACCATACCATATTATATGATCATCATTAAGGCTATCGGCTTTGTATTTATTTTCGGCGGACCTCATGTTAGACTCAAAAACTTTTTTTAATGAGTCGGTAAGGGAAGGAGCGGGGTATTGCTTATCGTCGCAGTTTTGTTTTTGCGCAAAACTGATATTGCTCATTACTGCAAATAAAAATGGCAGAATAAATTTTCTCATACCGAAAAGTTACAACTTTGCGCCGGTGAAAAAATTAAGGATGAAACAAATTGCTATTTTTTCTTCGGGGGCTGGTTCCAATGCAAAAAAAATAATCGATCACCTGCTATCAAAGGAAAAAAGTAATTCTACGCCACTTGTAAGTTTGATCGTTTGCAATAAGCCCGAAGCCGGTGTTTTAAAAATTGCTGCAGAAAATAATATCCCGGTTCTATTAATTGAAAAGGAAAAATTTTTTCGTGGAAATGCTTATATAGATGAACTTAAGGCTGCAAATATTGATTTTATAGTCCTCGCCGGTTTTTTGTGGAAGATACCAGATGCATTAATAAAAGCATTTCGAGGAAAAATGATCAATATCCACCCGGCTCTTTTACCGAAATATGGTGGCAAAGGGATGTACGGAAGTTTCGTACATGAAGCCGTGATCGCTAATAAGGAAAAGGAAAGCGGCATTTCCATTCATTATGTAGACGAGGTTTATGATCATGGACAGATCATTTTACAGGCAACATGCCTGGTTTCAGACGATGATACTCCTGAAACACTGGCAAAAAAAGTGCAGGTGCTGGAACACAGACATTTTCCCGCCGCCGTTTCATTACTGGCTACACTTTAGATTACTATTTGCATTTTCTTTTGTTACTTGCCGTGCTTGAGAAAATTTTCAGTCTATATTATAATAGTTGCTTGTTGCTTCGCTTCAAAGGCCGGTGCGCAGTCTTTTAAATTGCGAGGCACTGTTTATGACAGTACAAAAACTTACCCGGTCATTTCTGTAAGCGTTTTAACTACTTCAGGAAAAGGAACTATAACAGATCTGTATGGTCACTATGAGATAGATGTAACTGAAACGGATTCGGTTTGGTTCAGCTATTTAAACAAGCCTACTATTAAATATGTTGTTGGAAAGATCCCCGATGCTTCACATTTTGATATTGCGATCCATATTAATGTGCCTATGTTAAAAGAAGTGATCGTGAAACAACGCAATTACAAAATGGATTCTATTCAAAATCGTATTGATTATGCAAAGGCGTTTGACTGGGAAAAACCAAAACTAAAAGGGATCTCAAGTGGAGAGCTTGGAACCGCTGCGGGATTTGATCTTGATGCGATCATCCACATGTTCCAATTCAGAAAAAATAAAAGTAATGAAGCTTTCAGAGAAAGGTTATTAGCGGAAGAAAGAGAGAAATTTATTGATCATCGTTTTAATAAAGCACTTGTGCTTCGATTAACGGGTTTGATCGGTGATGCAAGAGATAGTTTTATGCAAAGCTGCCGGCCGTCTTATGAGATCTGTATGTACGTCGGTGAATATGATTTTCAATACTACATTAAAAAATGCTATGAAGCTTATAAGCTGAAGAAAAGCGAAGGTTGGTTAAGAAAAGAAAATTAACTTACTGTCGTTTTTAAACGAAACTGCTTTATGAGTAATAAGCTTCATAATGAACTGAAGAAAGAATTTCAGCTTGAACGGTTGATCCTTTTTAGTGACGCCGTGTTTGCGATTGCCATTACTTTATTAGTTATTGAAATAAAGATCCCTGAAATACACGAAAAACCAGTAACCGACAATGCTGTTTTACATAAACTTAGAGAGCTTATCCCAAAATTTGCTGGCTTTCTTGTCAGTTTTTTTTTGATCGGTCAATACTGGATAGTTCATCACAGGATGTTCAGTTTCGTTATCAATTTCACTGACCGGCTCATCTGGTTGAATATTTTGTTTTTGTTCGCTATCGCATTAATGCCGTTCAGCACCGGTTTTTATAGCGAATATGTTTTAAGAGGTGTGGTAACACCGGTTATTTTTTATACAGCCAATATTGCATTGCTTGGTCTTGCAAATTTTTTAATGTGGAGGTACTTAAGCAATAAGAAAAATAATTTAACCGAAAACCTGACACCAGCGTTAGCAAAATATTTTTCATTAAGAGCCTTAACGGTACCTGTAATATTTGTCATCTTTTCATTTGTTTATTTATATTATCCAACGATCGCATTCTTCATACCGATTCTCATTCCTTTTATCATGCGTCTTATCTTTAATCCTATGAAGAAAAAAATTACAAACCCAGGAAATTAAAATAAAAAACATGAAGCCCGTTATTTTATCTGTTGTTTCCCTGTTTTCTTTTTTTATTAATTCATTTTCCCAAATTGTTCTGCAATCAGTCAATCCTGAAACACAAGGCATATCATCTGGCAGACTAAAACAGCTCGATGCAAATATCAATCAATGGATAAAAGAAGGACAGTTGAATGGCGCTACCCTTGTTATTCTTCGCAATGGGAAAATAGTTTATCATAAAGCGTTTGGCTTTGCCAGCGAAAATGTACCGATGAAAACAGGTAATATTTTCCGTATTGCTTCTATGACCAAACCAGTTATTAGCGTTGCTGCAATGATGCTATATGAAGAAGGAAAATTTTTACTGACGGACCCGATCTCAAAATTTATTCCTGAGTTTAAAAACCCTGTTGTTCTTGATAAATACAATGCGGCCGATACAACTTACACAACGGTTCCTGCAAAAAGAGAAATTACTATGCGGGATATTTTATCGCATACTTCCGGAATTGGCTATTCACAAATAGGTTCTGCCACTTCCAATGCGATCTATTATAAAAATAAGATCAATGGCGGCATTGGTACTCCTTATTCAACATTAAAAGATGTGATACCAAGGTTGGGAAAGCTTCCTTTGTTTGCACAACCCGGTGAGGAATTTTATTATGGTTTAAATACAGATGTACTTGGTTATTTGGTTGAAGTGATCAGCGGCATGCCGTTAGATAAATATTTACAGCAAAAAATATTTCAACCACTTGGCATGAAGGATACTTATTTCTTTTTGCCAAAAGAAAAACAAGCAAGACTTGTCTCGCTATATTCTCAGGGTAATAACAAGATGAGCATACAGGACTCATTGATAAGCCTGAACGGAATTTTTTCAAGAGATTTTCCAAAAACAAATAACGGAACTTATTTTTCAGGAGGTGCAGGGCTAAATTCAACAGCTTATGATTATGCTTTATTTGGTCAAATGCTTTTGAATGGCGGTGAATTAAATGGCAAACGGATCTTATCTCCAGCCACCATTCGAATAATGGTATCAAACCAGATAGGTGAGTTGTTGATGTGGGGGGACGCAAATAAAACAAGAAGATTCGGTTTGGGTTTTGGTATTCTTACAGATTACGCTGAAAGAACATTGATGATACCTGCCGGTTCATATGGTTGGGATGGAATGTTTGCGTCACATTATTGGACCGACCCTAAAAATAAAATGGTAGTTGTGTTTATGCGCAATATCTGGCCAACCGAACACTGGGATTATGGTGACAGGATAAAACCATTAATTTATCAAGCATTAAAATAAGCCCCTAAAATGGAAGTACACCAACATACACATACACCAAGAAGAAAGTGGACGCATTATGTATGGGAGTTTCTTATGTTATTCCTTGCTGTCTTCTGCGGCTTTTTAGCCGAGAACCAACGAGAGCATTACGTTGAACATAAAAGGGCAAAGGAATATGCCGAAATGATGAAAGATGATCTGTTAAAAGATACCGCCCAATTAGGTGGTTTGATAAGAGGAAAAGAAAGCTTATTGCAAGCTCAAAAAAATTGGGAAAGATTCTGGCAAATATCTATTGATAAAGTTACCTGGACAGATATTGAGACCAGAAAAAATCCCGGAGTGGATGTATCTCCTTTTCTCTGGAATGATGCCACTTATTCTCAGATGAAAAGTTCAGGCAATCTAAGGTTATTCAGAGACAAAGAACTGATTAAAAAAGTTGCCTTATACGAATCGTTGATTAAAAGATTTGAATTTTGGAATAATTGGACACAGGAACTTATAAAATCAGATCATTATTTTCAATCGGAGGTAAACGAAGAGCTCTTTAGAAAAAACAATCCCAGTTTTGATAAAAACAAACCTCTAAAAACGTTAGGCTATAATTTTGACGAATGGTCAGAGGCCTCTATTATAGGAAATAAACTGGTTGCCTTTCAATTAGGGTTGCGGGAAGATTATCCAGAAGTAAATAAAATAGCAGGAGAAATCATTAGTTTGCTGAATAAGAACTATCATCTCAAATAAAAAATAATTTTATTGATATGGAACAAACAACTCTCGGTATTGGAACAAGATTACAACACACTCAATATGGTCCCGGTGTGATCGTGGGCATTCGTTATGCCACTTATCTTATTTCTTTTATCAATCATGGATTAAAAGAAATTGATAAAACAGATACTAAGCTGGATGAGATAATTCCCGAAAATGTGACAGAGGAAATAGAAACACATTCTGATATTGAAAAGTCCTTACTGAAAATTTTAAGATTATGGGGAGGCATCAATGAAAATGTTCCTCTTGGCGACCGCTGGCAACATGGGATGATGCTTTTACAACCTGCCGATAAAAGTTTGAAGCCAAAAGAAATTCCAATTGAAGATTTCTTTCATAAGATAGTGATGTTACGTGACAGGCTAAGAGTACTAGAGCAAAATATTAATAGCAATAAAAAACTAAGCGATGAAGATAAAGTAGGGATGCAGCAATATGTTACCCGTTGCTATGGTTCTTTAACCACTTTTAATGTATTGTTCAAAAACAAGGAACATTGGTTTGTGGGAGATAAAAGCAGCAATGATTAAACCCTTACATTATGCAATTATTTTCACGATTTTTAGTTATTTGCTTTTTTATCTTTCAGGCATCATTTGCTTTTTCACAAAATGAAAAGCTAAACGGTACGGCCGCTGCAGATACAGGACGATTTTTTACATCCTTCGACAATACAAAAATTTATTATGAAGTAAGAGGATTAGGCGATGCAGTTGTACTTGTTCATGGTTTTATAGTGAATGGTCAATCCTGGAAGAGAACGGAATTATATAAAAACCTGCTTGAAGAAGGCTATAAAGTGATCATTCTTGATCAGCGTGGTAATGGTTTTTCTGATAAACCACATGATTCTACTGCTTATGATAATGATGCCGAAGCAAAGGACATCATGGCATTGATGAAATTGCTTAAAATAAAAAAGTACAGCGCTGTTGGTTATTCACGAGGCTCGATCATTGTTTCAAGATTATTAGTATTGGATAAAAGAATTAAAAAAGGAGTGATGGGAGGAATGGGAGCAGAGTTTACCAATCCTCAATGGCCGCGACGAATTATGTTTTATAAAGCATTAAGTGGTGAACCAGTTCCGGAACTTGCGGCCATGGTGGAGAATGTAAAAAAACAAGGACTTGATCAGCAGGCCCTGGCATATTTGCAAAGATCACAGCCATCAACAAGTAAAGAAGAGTTGGGAAAAATAAAACAACCTGTATTGATCATCTGCGGCGATAAAGATTCTGATAATGGTTCCGCAAAAGAATTAGCCGATCTTTTTAAACATCCAACTTATAAAATAACACCCGGCGATCATGGCGGTGCAAGCCGTACCAAAGAATTTTCAAGGGAAGTGATCTCGTTTCTTCATAAATAATTTAAAGCAGGGTCACAAAAGTTTTTCCATGTATACAACATCCGGAAGTGGATTATTATAATAAGCAGAAATGTTCTCAAACCCGAATTGTTTATATAAATGAACGGCCGCCTGCAATTTTGAAAATGTATCAAGACGCATCTTTTCATAATTTTTTTCTTTTGCTGAATTAAGCAGCTCTTCTATCAGCAGTCTTCCAATTTTATTTTTCCTGAAAGAAGGTTTGACATAAAGACGTTTCATTTCACATGCTCCTGATTCTTTCATTCTTGTTAATGCAATACAACCGGCGATCTCATCTTCCCAATATGCCAGTACCAGGTCGCCTGATGGCGGACCATATTTCTTTAAAGGATGCTTTAATTCTTCATCAAAACTCTGGAAACAAATATCTTCATCCAACTCCTTTTCATATTCACGAAAAAGATCCCGGATGATCTCCAGTTCTCTTCCTTCTTCAATAATGTGTTTAATACGCAGCATGATTTTTTGTTGTATAAAATTAGTTATCTACCTTTTGCTCGTAAAATATTTATATAAATGTATTCCCGGTACATCCTCTTTGCAATAGCGCTGTTAACGACTACTACCATTTTCAGCCAGAAATATAAAAAGATCCATGATAAAGCAGTGGTTGTAGATACCCATAATGATTTCCCAAGTGCTTCTATCGAAAAAAAAGTAAGTCTTGATTCTGATTTGCTGGGAAAAACGCATACTGACCTTGCCCGTTTGCGTCACGGTGGTGTCGATGTACAAATATTTTCCATCTTTTGCGGGCCGGAACAACAACACCCTTATGCCTTTGCCAATCGTGAAATTGATTCAGTATATGAATGGGCAAACAGGGCTCCTAACCGGATGACAATTGTAAGGACACTTGCGGAATTAAAACAAGCGATCAAAGACAAAAGGTTAGCGACAATGCTAGGTGTAGAAGGTGGTCACATGATCGAAGATAAAATTGAAAACCTTGATGCGTTATATGTACGTGGTGT
>JBIOVR010000380.1:0-21755 GCA_044867875.1 Chitinophagaceae bacterium | reverse complement strand
ACTAAGATCGTGCTGCAAAGAGCTGGAATTAGCAGAAAATTTTTTCTCATATTTTAAAGGTAGTTTTTCCTGTAAAAGAAAAAATAATTTTATAGAATGATACTTTGATAAATTTGGAATATAATTTTCAAACATGATACAAGTAAAAGGATATGCTGCTTCAGATCCAACTTCTCCGCTGTCGCCATTTAATTTTGAAAGAAGAGAATTGAGACCAAATGATGTACTGGTTGATATTTTATTTTCAGGTGTTTGTCATTCTGATCTTCACCAGGTAAGAGATGAGTGGGGTGGTTCTATTTATCCAATGGTTCCTGGACATGAAATAGTTGGAAAGGTGATAAAAGTTGGCAGTCATGCAAAGAAATTTAAAGCTGGTGACAGAGCTGGTGTTGGTGTGATGGTTGACAGTTGCAGGCAATGCAAACCCTGTAACAATTATATGGAACAATATTGTGCTGAAGGAATGACGGGGACTTACAATAATTATGAAAGAGATAAGATAACTATTGCACAAGGTGGTTATAGTACTCAGATCGTTTGTGATGAAAGATGGGTGTATCATATTTCAGACAAACTTGATCTGGCAGGAGTAGCTCCTTTACTTTGTGCGGGCATCACCACTTATTCTCCATTAAAATTTGCCAATGTAAAACCAGGAGATAGGGTAGCGGTGGCCGGTCTTGGCGGTCTTGGACATATGGCCGTAAAATTTGCTGTTGCAATGGGTGCTGAGGTGACTATGCTGAGCACTTCGCCATCAAAAGCAAAGGATGCAAAACAACTAGGAGCACATCATTTTATATTAAGCACCGATGAAACAGCAATGAAGAAACATCACAGTCATTTTGATGTGGTGGTGGATACCGTCAGTGCTGATCATGACTATGAAATGTATTTAAAACTGCTGGATCTTCATGGTAAATTATTGGTTGTCGGTTTGCCAAAAGATGAGCCGCATGTTAATCCATTTGAATTAATTAAGAACAGGAGAAGTATAATTGGTTCAATGATCGGTGGTACTGTGGAAACACAAGAGATGCTTGATTTTTGTGCAGAAAAAAATATTGTATCCGAAGTGGAAGTGATACCTATACAAAAAATCAATGAAGCTTATGAACGATTGCTGAAAAGCGATGTGAAATACAGGTTTGTAATTGATATGGCAAGTTTGAAATAGTTGAAACTATTTTTTCTTCGTGCCCAGCCATATTAATCCATCCACGATCATTTTATCCTGGATGTCATTCCCAAATTGAAAAGATAATTCTTTGTTTGTGCGATTGTCGTAGTCAATATCGTTATGACCCATATTGACATAAAGCATTTTGTAATTCTTATTGGTCCAAACAACAGGATAATATCCGCTATGCCATATTTCAGATTGCTTTGGCCCATTTCCCAATGGAAAACTACTTGCATCTATCGACAAAAGAATTTTTATATCAGGATTTAACCGAATATCTTTTTCCCAACGATACCACTCGTTTTTTGATGACTTAAAAGTTGCCGGTAAGTTTTTTGTAACAGGATGGGTTGAGTCTTCCACACGAAGAATGGCAGAAGTAGGGTGCCATGTATTGCTTTTATATTGTCCGGCGCCAATGAATGTATTATGATACCAGTCCCAATTTTGCGGAAAGGCAGAATTGTTCAAAGCAAATCCTGCAAAATGAAAACCGATAAATGCCCCACCATTATCCATGTATTTTTTAAATGCATCTCTTTGTGTTGTTCTTTCAGGTCTTGTATCGAGAAACACCACTACCTGGTAATTAGAAAGAAATTCTTCATTAAGATTGCTCCAGTTGCTCGTGGAGTCATAAGAAAAATTATATAAGGCGCCCATTTGAGGGAACCATTTATTGGCCTCATGTACAAAGCTTATATGTGCAAGATCTTCTTTAGCTGTATAAAAGCCAATTACTTTAAATAGGGGAGCTTTATTTTGGGCATTCAGGTTTGCAATAAAACAAAAGCAAATGCAGGAAAGCAGGATCTTTTGGAAATATTTGTTTGTAATTTTCATCATGTGCATACACCATTAATTTATCGGATCAGCGTAGCGGTTCCTTTTTGGTTATAAATTACATCATTTACTCCAACTCCTTCTGCCATCCAAACTACTACCTGGGAGGATTGTGGTTTGCCATTGATCATCCCGTCCCAGCCTCTCGGATCTTCTTTCAAATCAAAGACCAATTGCCCCCAACGATTATAAACCCTGAAATATTTAAACTCTTTCATTCCGACCGCAATTGGTTTTAAATAATCGTTTAACCCATCCTGGTTTGGTGTAAACCCAGAAGGAACATAAAATTTTACTTCTTTAAAAACCTTTACCAATTGAGTATCTACTGTCACACATCCTGCTGCGGTTTCAATTACAATTGTATAAAGCCTGTCAGATGTTCCGTTGAAAACAGGAACAAGGCTACTTGTAGAACTTAAAAATGTCCCCGGGCTCCATTCAACGCCAATACCAAAATCCCTTGCTTTTAATTGATGCGGGTAATTTACTACAGCATATTCGGTCGGGTATCTGATTCCCAGTCGGGGAGTCTCGATGGCAACGATCTTTTCTGCCGTTAAAGCACTACAGCCATCGTCATTATAGAGCAATGCACGGTAAGCACCAGATTGATTTGCTCTATAGCGAACATTGTGCTGGTTATTTATCGGTAAATTATCTTTCAGCCATTGAATGCTGTCGGTAGAATTAACAAAAAACACAGTACTGTCCCCGCTGGTGATACAATAGGAAAGTCTGCCAGCAACTCTTATTGAAGTATCAATTACTGATGCCACCACGACGACGCTGTCCCTGTCAGGGCAGCCACCTCCTGCACTGCTGGTTGTAAGTACATAAGTAGTTGTGACAAGAGGCCCCGCTCGTGGATTAGCAATATTCGGGTCAGACAATCCTGTTGGTGGGGACCAACTATAGATCAATCCGGGTTTCGCATTAGCACCGATTGGTACCTGGCTAGCATTACAGGAAAGTGTATCCCTTCCAGCATTAGAAATGACGGTTAATGTGTCTACCAGTTTAGCATAAAGTGTATCACGACATCCATACCCATTATAAGGCTCTACCGCTACTGCAATAGTAGTTCCGACCGGCGGAGGCGGGTTAAAGAAAATACTCTGTGAAGTTCCGAGTGTTTGAGTGAAATTATTATTAAACCATGTATAGCTCTGATAACCAAAAGGAGCGGTTACGTTAACGAAAGCGTCATCAGGACAATAAGTAGCTCCAACAAACTCACTACTGCATTCGGAATTTACATCTATATAGGCATATCCAAAGTGGCGGGTAAATGTGCAATCTGCTGTTTTAAAAAAGAGCTTGATAGTTTTACCGGCATTGTTATTAAGGTTTATACTTACGGCCGACCAATCTTTACACCAGATATTTGTGGTGTCCTGCTGGGTTGGTGAAAGAAAAAAACCGGGCAGTATATTTCCAAATGGAATAAAAGTAAATGAAGAACAATTGAGAACGGTATTGTCTGTTATATTGGTTACCTCAATTTCTAATCTTGGTTGTTGAAAAATTTCGTGGTTAGGATCCTGGAAAACGACTGCGTAATGATAAATAAGTGAGTAAACATTCTGCCCCGTGGGAATCGTGAACTCATATGAGATCCCTTCAGCTTGCCCTCCGCCGGTGTTATTCCCAAGTTTTATTGAATGTCCACTTCCATTTGGACAGTTTACAGGGAAGCCCCCAAACTCATCCACCTCTGCACTATTAGAGAACATAGTGTGCTGGTTTGGCACCGGACCGCCTGATGGAGTAAGATAAATTGTATTAACCCCACCGCCTGCTGACACATTTCCTGTATAGCATGTCCAGTTAGCAAAAGTGCCGGTTTCGAAATCAATATTTGGCGGACATATTTGAGAATGAGATTGAAAAGAGAACAGTAGGCAAAAAGAAAAGGATAGTAAAAATTGGGCATACAAGTAACATGGGAAATTCCTTCTTATTACAGCTTCGCCGGGTATTTGCACAATTTTTAGATTGAATACTAAAGATAAAACTTACTTGAGTAAAACGGCAGACTTTTCTAATAGGTTGCCAATTAAAAATCCTTTCTAAAGACTTGATCTGTAGTTGCTGGTTTAAAAACCAGTCACGATTTTATTATTGGCATCTTGATAAGGCATCTTTACATGGTTATTAGTAGATTTGCCATTAGTAAAATTTGTCTATGAGATCCTTATTAAGCTTTATAGCTTGTTTGTTATTTATCAGTAGTGCATTTGGTCAAAAAAGCGACCCGAAAGTAGCTACGCCTGATCCCAATAAAAAAATACAAATAGTGGAAACAGCCTGCGGCGAGTGTCAGTTTAAACTGGATGGCAAAGGTTGTGACCTTGCTGTGAGAATAGATGGCAGATCTTATTTTGTTGACGGAACCGATATAGACTCACATGGAGACGCACATGCAAAAGATGGTTTTTGTAATGCTGTTAGAAAAGCGGAAGTTCAGGGTGAAATAGTAAATGATCGTTATAAAGTAACTTATTTTAAACTGCTCAAGAGTCCTGAAAAAAAAGAATCACCTTCCACACAAAAAAATTAGGATCTTATTAATTTTACAGATCAGCGTTTCCCTTTTATAATTTATTTTTATTGTTGGTAAAAATTAGTCCGCTTGTTTAATTTCCGGCTTCATTCAACATTCGTTTTCATTAACTTAGCAGCCCAACATTCAACCTATGCCTGAACATTCTCATCAATTAGCTGCAATTCTTTTTGCGGACATAGTGAACTATACCGCTATGATGCAGGAAGATGAAAATACAGCATTGGAAAAGATCACCCGTTTCCGGCATGTAATTGATATTATTGTTGAAGAACTGGAAGGCAAGATCATTCAGTATTACGGCGATGGGTGTCTTGTTCTTTTCAACAGTGCCACAGATGCTGTGGAATTCGCCAAACTTTTACAGACAGATTTTAATGAAGAGCCAAAAGTGCCTGTTCGTATCGGCATTCATATGGGTGATGTGCTGATCCGCGATGGAAATGTTTTTGGTGATGTAGTGAATATAGCTTCCCGTATACAGGCATTATCGCCTCCCGGCGGTATTTATGTTTCTGAAATGGTGTATAGGAATATTGCCAATAAAAAAGGAATGGATTCTGTTTTTATAAAAGAAGAGTATTTGAAGAATGTAAAGACACCTATCAGGATCTATGAAGTACTGACAGAATATAGTAAAACAGTTTACCATACCGGCCCTAATGACGAACAAGTGGCAATTGATGAAAATAGTATTGCTGTTTTACCTTTTGTAAATATGAGCAGTGATAAAGAGCAGGAATATTTCAGCGATGGACTTACTGAAGATATCATTACGCAGCTTTCAAAAATAAAATCGTTCAAAGTAATTTCTCGTACATCAGTCACACAATATAAAACGACACCAAAAACGATCAGGGAAATTGGGAAAGAACTTGGTGTCGCGACAATTCTTGAAGGAAGTGTACAGCGGTCACTGAAACAAGTTCGAATAACCGCACAGCTTATCAATGCAGTTACTGATGAACATTTATGGTCAGAATCCTACGACCGCCCGGTTGATGATATTTTCACGATACAACGTGAGGTTGCACTGGCGATCGCATCAGTACTTAATACTACTCTTACAAAAAAAGAATCGCAACAGCTGGATTATGTACCAACAGTGAATTTGCAGGCGTATGATTTTTATATGCGGGGTAAATTTCTTATTGAAAAAAGAAATAAGACCGACCTCTTAATAGCAAGAGAGCTATTTCAGCAGGCAGTAACAAAAGACAGGACATTTGCAGATGCTTATTCAGGACTTGCCACCACTTATTTACTTTCCTCATTTCGTGGATATGAAGATCCGGTAAGAATGCTTTGGCTCGCTAAAAAAAATATTGACACTGCACTTGGTCTCGATCCTTCTTCCGGAGAAATACAGGCGACACTTGGATATTGGTATCATCAAACATTTGACTGGCATGCTGCGGAGATAACGTATCGTCGTTCTATTGATCTGAATGCTAACCAGGCTAATGTGTATTTATGGCTTGGGATTTTATTAGAAGCAAAAGATGAAAAAGAAGAAGCGTTGAAAATTTATATGCAGGGTACCGAATTGAATCCGATGTGGGATTATCTTGTCGAAAACAGGATCAGGGCCCTTGTAAATAATAACCAGACTGACGAAGCGATCGCTTTGCAAAAAAAACTCATTGACAAAGCCGCTGTTGATCCTTCCCTGCAAAAAATTTATTATGAAGATCTTTCCCGGTTATATTGGTTCTTAAATAATAAAGAGGAAGCGATCGCAGCTGCAGAGAGATCAAGGAACAAAGCATTGATAAAATTCTATACCGATGGTGATTCTTCTGCACTGGAAAAAGAGGTGGACAAGAATTACGATGAACTAAAAGAAAAGAGTGAGTATGTTTCGCAAGTGTGGATGGGTATTGATTATGCAAGAGCCGGTGCAAGAGATAAGGCGCTGGATTGTTTTAATAATGCAATTGCGTTAAAAGAAACGGCGATCACATTTTTATTGCTCAGGCATTTTGATTTTTTAAATATAAAATACCTGAGTATGGCACTGATCACAAGAAAGATCAGGCAAACGATCAATTTCTAAAAAACTTTAATAATACCTCAGAAGTTTTTATTATTCCAGTGATAGGCAAAAAGGTATCCCGGTATCTTTCAGTTTCTTAAAATGAAAAATACCGGGTCTGGAAATTATCAGCAGGTAAGCTTTAGATAACGATCACACTATTGCTTCCGCCAAATTCGTTGGGAACTTCTTTATCGGCTTCAGGATCATTAAGCCACAAAGCTTCATTAACTAAGTATTTGAATTCGTGAGTAGAGTCTTTCGGCAGATTTACATCGGCGCTGAAACTTCCGTCTTTCTTTCTGCTCATGATCACAGACTTTTTCCAGTCGCTATTGAGGCCAAGAATTTCAATAGTTTCAGCAGCATCTGCTGCGAATGAGAATTTTACTTTGCAATACTCTTTTGTTTTGTAGTAGGTTTTTTGTACCATTTTCTTTCTTTTAAGTTTTAAAATCTGTCTTAAACTACCGTTCATTAGCAAGGCACATCGTGAAGACGGATCAAAACGGGACTTTCGTTGCTCTTAATACCACAAAGTTACGTATGTAACCTTTCCGGATGTTCTATTTATTAAAGCTCAGATCCATCTGTGGATTATTTGTGAAGACAAAATAGTTTTTTTCATTTCTGTAATATTTTCAACTTTATAAAATGAATTTTCGCGTTGCTGAAATAAAAGATATACCTCAAATCCAGGTTGTCCGGAACCTTGTAAAAGAAAATCAATTATCAGATCCGGCCCTGGTTCCTGATAATGATGTGCAGGATTATATAACACGCCGCGGCAGGGGATGGGTTTGCGAGATCAATGGACAGGTTGTTGGATTTGCCATTGCAGACCTGGTAGATAATAACATTTGGGCATTGTTCATTCATCCGGGTTTTGAAAAACTGGGGATTGGGAAAAAATTACATGATGAAATGCTGAACTGGTATTTCTCACAAACAGATAAAACTGTTTGGTTAGGAACCTCACCCAAAACAAGAGCCGAATTATTTTATCGCAAAGCCGGATGGAAAGAGACAGGTATGCATGGCAAAGGCGAAATAAAATTTGAGATAACAAAAGACGAATGGAGATCTTTACAATTATAATTATTATAAATGCTTGCACTAAACTTTACCCCCTTTCCTGAATTAAAAACTCAAAGACTTTTATTAAGAAAGCTTGAAAAAACTGATGCTAATGAAATGTTTTTTCTTCGTTCAAATGAAGATGTATTGCGTTACATAGGAAGGGAGCCAACAAAAACGATTGCCCAGGCAGAAGAATTTATTAATACGATCAATAAAAATGTAGATGAGAATGAATCAATTCTCTGGGGAATTACATTCTTAAATGATCCATCACTGGTTATCGGGACAATTTGTATATGGAATTTTAAAAGGGAAAATTATCGTGGCGAAATTGGTTATATGCTTCATCCCGATCATTGGCGAAAAGGAATAATGAAAGAAGCTATCAATGCTGTAGTTGATTATGGCTTTACTGTTTTAAACTTACACAGTATTGAAGCATTACTTGATCCTAAAAATATTGCATCATCTTCTGTTTTGGAAAGTACTGGTTTTGTAAAGGAAGGTCATATAAAAGAAAGCCTTTACTTCAATGGGGAGTTTAAGGATGAAGCTATTTATTCAAGATTGAAATAAAGTAAATGTACTAGCCAAGCTAAAAGCTTTTTTAGGAAGCGATTTTTACAGTATATTTAAGAAAATGTTTTTTTATGATAGCCATTAAACATATCCTTTCTCTTTTTATTTTCTTTTTAATAATACTTACAAGTTGTAAAAAAAATGTTATAACAAGTGAAACAATTAATGAAGAAATAGCAACGGGAAAGCCAACTCCGCCACCACCGCCATCAGTTCATGGGGTTTGTGATTATGATATTAATGAAACTGCTATCCTTGGAGCAGGATGGACAAAATCATTTGATGAAAGCTTTTCAAGTAATCTTAATAATTGGAACACATGGTATGGTGGGGCCTTCAATAATGAATTGCAACTTTACCAGGCCGCCAATCTTTCTGTGACAAATGGAAATCTTGTGATCAGTGCAAGGAAGGAAACAGTTTCTGGTCCGACTACACCATTTGATGCAACGCCAAAAACTTTTAATTATACTTCTGGTCGTATAGAATCAACTACAAATTTTTCTTCATCTGCTTCTACACCAGTTGTAAGAATGATGGCAAGAATAAAATTACCTGCAGGTTATGGCATGTGGCCAGCATTCTGGAGTTACGGAGATCCCTGGCCAACGCAGGGAGTGATCGATATATTGGAGGCAAGAGGCCAGGAAGACATGAAATACCAGACAAATTATTTTTATGGCAAAACTGCAAATCGAAATCTTGTTCGTGGTGCCGAAGGCTTTGTAAACACTGATGTGAGTTTGCAAACTTGCTATCATGTTTATGAAATGTCCTGGAGCCAAAATGATCTGAAGTTTTATTTCGATGGTGTTTTGGTAAAAACTAATTCTGGCAGCTATGTGTCAAGCCTGTTTGGAAAGACGGAACGAATAACATTGAATCTCGCAGTAGGCGGACTTTTCTTTTCAAATTTAAACCCTGCATTAATTCAAACAGGAACAATGTATGTTGATTGGGTGAAAGTATTTACATCGGGGAATTAAATTTTAACAAACAATCATGCAAATAACTGTATAGTTATATTTGTAAACATGATCTCTTCGCTTAGCGATTTTAAAAATCCATTTTTTATTGGCGTTGCCGGTACTGGTATGAGTGCATTGGCTCAATATCTAAAAGGTATTGGCAAAAATGTTTCCGGAAGTGATCGATATTTTAAAGAAGGCGAGTTCAATGAAACAAAAGATAAACTGGAAGCAGAGGGAATCAAATGTTTTTTACAAGATGGCTCCGGTATTAATGATAAAACAGATCTTGTAGTTGTAAGCACAGCTATTGAAGATACCGTGTACGAAGTTCAGAAGGCTAAGCAATTGAACATCCCAATTATAAAGCGAAGTGAACTGCTTGCCCTGATCGCAGAAAGTAAAAAAACAATTGCTGTTGGAGGAACTTCCGGGAAAAGTACAACGACTGCTATGTTGTTTGCAATACTTGAACATGCAGGTATGCAACCAAGCATTATTAGTGGTGCGGGACTTACCAGTATTATTAAAGAAGGTAAGATCGGAAACGCCAAGGTTGGAACTGGAGATTGGTTGGTTATCGAAGCAGATGAAAGTGATGGATCAATCGTTCATTACAAACCAGAAATTGGTTTGTTATTGAATGTTGATAAAGACCATAAAGAGATCGACTCTTTAATGGAAATTTTTACCATTTTTAAAAACAACAGTAAAAAATTTGTAGTAAATCAATCCCATCCATTGGCAAAAAAGTTATCAGCGGATATAAAGAATGATTTCTCAATTGATGAAAAGATCCCGGCAAGAACTATTGCAAAAAATTTTATCCAGGATGGCTTGAGTATTCAATTCACAATTGACAATTCACCATTCACCATTCAAGCATTAGGCAGGCATAATATGGAAAACGCAGTTGCTGCTGTTTCTGTCGCTCATCAAATTGGGGTTAATCTGGATACAATTGCGGCTGCTTTAAAAAATTATGAAGGCATTTATCGCCGTAGCCAGGTTTATGGGAACAAGAAGGGCGTTTGGCTGATTGATGATTATGCTCATAACCCTGTAAAATGTGCAGCAAGCATTATGGCATGCCAGCCTGTAGCAAAAAAAGTGATCGCATGGTTTCAGCCACATGGTTATGCGCCAACCAAATTTTTGCGAAACGATTTTGTTGACGAGATAGCAAAAGCATTGAGACCAGTTGATGAGATCTGGATGAGTGAAATATTTTATGCAGGTGGTACAACTACAAAAGATATTTCTTCAAGTGATTTGATAAATGATCTGAGATCAAAAGGTGTCAATGCTTTTTTTGTTGAGAACAGGAGCGATCTTGTTTCATCTGTTCGTTCTCATCTCACTGATAATTCTGTACTATTGCTAATGGGAGCAAGGGATCCTTCATTAGAACAATTTGCAAAGCAAGTTTGGAGTGAATTATAAAAATGGCAACACTAATTTCTAATATTAAACAGCTGGTTGGGGTACGAGAAGAACCAAAAATTCTTAAGGGAAAAGATTTGTCCATTCTTCCTTCTATTGAAAATGCATACATGATCATTGAAAAAGGATTAATAGCAGAATATGGGAGTATGCAAAACATCAAACATCAAACATCAAATTTCAAACAAACTATTGATGCATCAGGTCAGTTCATTCTTCCATGCTGGTGTGATTCACATACGCATTTGGTTTTTGCGGCAAGCAGGGAAGAAGAATTTGTTGACAAATTAAAAGGGATGAGTTATGAAGAGATCGCAGCAAAAGGCGGTGGCATTTTAAATTCAGCAAAGAAGTTGAGTGCGATGAGTGAGGATGAGCTTTTTGATGTTTCATTGAAAAGGTTGAATGAGGTAATTAAATTAGGAACGGGGGCGATCGAAATTAAAAGTGGTTACGGTTTATCTGTTGAAGGAGAGCTAAAGATGCTACGTGTGATCAAAAGATTAAAAGAAGTGTCACCGATCCCAGTTAAGGCGACTTTTCTTGGAGCCCACACTTATCCATTAGAATATCGAGAGGATCACAAGGGTTATATAGATCTTATCATCAATGAAATGTTGCCTGTGATCACAAAAGAAAAACTGGCTGACTATATTGATGTGTTTTGTGAAAATGGATTTTTTTCACAAGAGGAAACGGAAACGATCTGCAGAGCAGGTATTCGGCTAGGATTGAAAGCAAAGATCCATGCGAACCAACTTAATTTTTCGGGAGGAGTAGAAGTGGGTATAAAGCTTAATGCAGTTTCCGTAGATCACTTGGAAACCGTGAACGGGGATATTATTAATAAGCTTGCAAATTCTCAAACGATTGGAACTCTTTTGCCAACTCCTGCATTTTTTCTTCGCATGCCATTCCAGCCGGCAAGACAAATGATAGATGCAGGATGTGCGATCGCTTTAGCTTCCGATTATAATCCGGGTTCATCTCCTTCAGGAAATATGAATTTAGTAGTAGCAATGAGTTGCACAGGAATGAAGATGTTGCCTGAAGAAGCTATTAATGCTGCCACACTTAATGGTGCCTTTGCGATGGAATTACAAAATGAAGTTGGTAGCATCACTGTTGGTAAAAAGGCAAACCTGATCTTTACAAAATCAATTTCTTCATTAGCTTATTTGCCTTATGCTTTTGGCTCTAATCTTATTGATAAGGTGATGATAAATGGTGAATTTGTTTAACGATCTATTTTTTTAAATCCTCCCATTTCTTTTTCAAAACGCTCATTTGCTGATTTAGTTCTTTCACTGCATTTATCATTTGTGTTGTTGGTGGCGTGTCACTATCCTGTAATGCGCCAAAGACAGAAGCAAAGCCTCCGTTCAATCTTCCGAAACTAGGTTCAGAATTTCCCTGAGGAGTATTTTCTAATTCTCTTGCCAGTTTATCTTTTTTATTTAATTCATCGGCGTTTGAGATTTGGTTTTTGAGATTTGAGCGATATAAACGTATCTCATCAAGAATACTCATACACTCTTTTCTCCCCTGGTAACATTGAAATGAAAGATCATGTTGTTGTTGAAGGTTTGATGCCGAAGTCTTCACTCTTGGATCCATTTTTATTGAGAATGTTTGTGTGTAAACTTTACCATCAATAGTTAGAGTCGCTGTATATATTCCGGGCATTATCCAGGGTGCGGTTTGATTTGGTTCGGTATTCATATAGATAGCAGAAATAGGATAGGAAGCTGGTATATTCAAGGGAGCATATTTCAAGTCCCAAAGAAAACGATGTTGACCTGGCTCGCTTGAAAGGATTTGTTGCGGTCTTATCCAGTAATGAGGAATGTTAACATCACCAACTTTATATAACGTATCAGTGTTAGTATATCTCCGTATCAAAGTCCTTTTATTGCCATTAGAAATTGAAATTTCCAGCTTTACATCTTTTGCTTTCTCATTCAAATAATAATCGATCATCGCACCATCAGGTGGATTATCACCAGCAGGTTCTTCCTGAGGTACAGGGGTGTCAGTGTACATGGTCCAGCGTACACGATGAGTAGTTTGGGGTTTATATAAAATATTTTTTCCTGACATAGACTCGCTGCCGCTTATAATTTCTAAACTTAATAAAGAAGCTAATTGCCTCAATGGAGTAATATTATCAAGAATCCAAAAACTTCTTCCGTGTGTGCCAACAACTATATCATCGTCTTTAATAACTAAGTCACGAATTGAGGTGGCGGGCATATTTGATCGCAGGCTTTGCCAGTCAGCTCCATCATTAAATGAAACATAAACGGCTCTTTCACTTCCTGCAAATAATAACCCTTTGCGAATTGGATCTTCTCTTACAACATTGATGGGGTCATCCGGTAAACCATTTATAATTTCTTTCCATGTTTTGCCGCCGTCATTTGTTTTATAAATATGCGGATGCATATCATCACAACGAATGCGATTGACAGCAGCATAAGCTGTGTTCGCATCGAAATGACTTGCATCCATCAATGAGACCTTACTCCAACTTGTGATCCCAGGTGGTGTTACATTCTTCCATGTTTTCCCTCCATCTTTTGTTACTTGTATCAATCCATCATCAGTGCCGCACCAGATCGTATTTACATCTTTATAAGAGGGAGCTATAGTATAAATAACGCCACGTCTTGGCATCGTCTTCATATCATTGGTTGTATAAATACCGACACCGGATGGCACTTCATAATTTTCCCTTGTAAGATCAGGACTGATTATTTGCCAGCTATTACCACCATTCATTGTTTTAAACAAGACATTACCGGCATAGTACAGTGTTTTTTTATCAATCGGATTAAATAGGACAGGAGCTGTTCTTACAAAGCGATACTTACCACTTCGTACTGCTTCGGGAGAAATATTTTGCGTTTGACTAGTTCGTTTATCAAATCTTGAAATTTTTCCACCATAAATAATATTGGGATCAAGCGGATCGGCCGCGACATAACCATATTCTTCTGCACCAACAGGATGCCATTCACGATAAGTGATGTTGCCATCATTACCTCTTGATACAATACCAACACTGCCGCTTTCCTGTTGGCCACCGTAAACATTATATGGAAAATCATTGTCAGTACTTACATGATAAAACTGCGCACTGGGTTGATTGTACCAGCTTGAAAAAGTTTGTCCCCCATTAACAGTAATGATCGCTCCCTGGTCACTTGCCAATAAAATGATATCAGGATTGTTTGGATTTATCCAGATACGATGATAATCATCGCCACCGGGTGCACCGCGAAATGCATTCCATGTTTTTCCTCCATCAGTGCTTTTCCATGTAACTATGTTTGCAGAATAAACAATGTCTGCATTCTTTGGATCAACTTTTACTTCTGCAAAGTCACTTGCTCTTCCCCAATATCTATTATCGGTTTGAATTCTTGTCCAACTTTCACCGGCATCATCACTTCTGAAAATTCCACCTTCTCTTCCTGCATCTACCGTTGCATACATTCTTTTTGAATCGGAAGGAGCAATGCAAAAACCAATTCTTCCTAAGCCTTGTTCAGTGGTGGGTAAACCTTTAGTGATCTTTCTCCATGTTGTTCCTCCATCTGTTGATTTAAACAAACCACTTTCTTTTCCATTCCATGCACCATTTTCCCATGGTCCTTGTCTTCCTGCCCACATATCTGCAAAAACTATGTTTGAATTATTTGGATCGATCGTTACCTGGATGGCGCCGGTATTTTCATCTTTGTATAAAACTCTTTCCCAAGTTTTGCCTCCATCAGTTGTTCTGTAAACGCCTCGTTCTTCATTTGGTCCGTAAGGATGTCCTAATGCAGCAACAAAAACCCTGTTCTCATTTTTTGGGTCTATATCAAGACCACCTATTTGTTGCGCATCTTTTAATCCAAGATTGATCCATGTTTTTCCTGCATCATTTGATCTATAGATCCCATCCCCAACAGAAAGATCCGGACGTTGTAAACCTTCACCGCTACCAACATAAATAATATTTGGATTGGAAGGAGCTACGATCACATCACCAATAGAACCAGTTGGCTGATCATCAAAAATGGGGAACCATGTTCTTCCATAATCAGTCGTTTTCCAAACACCGCCATTATTCACGCCGATATAAAAAACATTTGGTTGTTGTGGAACTCCCACTGCACCAACTGTTCTGCCACCACGATGCGGACCGATCATCCGCCATTTCATATCATTAAAATATTTATCAGAAACTGTTTGAGAAAATAGTTGAATAGAAAAGATAAAGGCAGCTAAGCCTGCAAGCAGTTTTTGCATATGTGAAGTTTGGATTGAAGTTAAGGAATTGGAAAGGATTTTTATTTAAACGCCTGGTTACTGAATGGAGGAAACTCCGGCACCTTTACTACATTAAAACCAAAGTTTACAGCTTTATGGCAATTGTTGCAAGTAGTGGTCAATAAAAGATAACTGCTGTTAAAAAGTGATGAATCTTTCTTTTGTATGGCATCATTCACTGCATCAAGAGCAGGTTTCAGCATGTCAACTTTTTTTGATTCTTCTCTTTCGTTTTGGTATTCTTTTATTGCATCCAATGTTTCTCCAATTTCATGTATTTCAAAATCTGCTAATTCCCAGTTTAGATTTTTGCCCGCAAACCAAAGCTTGGCATGATGTACTTGTATGCTACTCATGAATTCACCGAAGCCGGGCTTATAGGTTGTCGTTAATTTTTTCTCGAGACTGTCAATGCGGGATTGAAGAGCAGCATTTGAATTACCCGGTTGTTTACAAGAAACTGTTAGTATACAAACCGCGATGCATAAAGCAAGAAATTGTTTCATTCTACTAAAGTTAAATAGAATTACAGAACGTTGAATGGAGCCCTTCGCTCCGCTCTGGGTAAACTGTGCAACAAAAGCTCAATCGCAATTACTAAAGTTTGTAATAAAAAAAATCCTGCCAGTTAATGACAGGATTTAATCAATCAGGCGAATCTCCTAATCAGAAAGCTTTTTGCTTATCTCCACCCGGCGTATTCTTATCTGCATTCTTTACATATTTTTCTACCCAGGCGTATTGTTCATACAACAAATGAAGAATATTTTCTTTTGCAGCATAGCCATGACTTTCATAAGGCAACAATAAAAATTTTACCGTACCTCCATGACCTTTGATCGCATTGAACATTCTTTCACTTTGAATGGGGTAGGTGCCTGTGTTATTATCCAACTCGCCATGTATAAGAAGTATCGGCGTTTTTATTTTATCAGCATTCATGAATGGACTCATGTCATTGTACAGATCAGGCGCTTGCCAGTAAGTACGATCTTCATTTTGAAAACCAAATGGTGTAAGTGAACGGTTATATGCGCCACTGCGTGCAATACCTGCCTTGAAAAGATTTGTGTGGGCAAGCAGATTCGCTGTCATGAATGCGCCGTAACTATGTCCACCAACAGCAACACGATTCCGGTCGCCAACACCCATCTCATCTAACTTATTGATCGCTGCTTCGGCATTCATTCGCAACTGATCATTGAAATTATCATTTGGTTTTTTGTCCTTATCAGTTGCGACGATCGGCATTTCTGCATTATTCAAAATTGCATAACCTTGAGTAACGTAACAAATAGGACTGCCATAGCCAACATAAGTGAACCTGTGTTCACTTCCTCTGATCTGCGCAGCATCTGCAGCAGAATTAAATTCAGCAGGATATGCCCACATTATTACCGGGAGCTTTCCATCTTTTTTTGGATCATAGCCTTTTGGTAAATACAGATCGCCAGTAAGATCAACACCATCTTCTCTTTTGTATTTAATTTTTTGTTTACTTACTCCTTCCATTTGCGGGTAAGGATTTGTGAAGCTAGTTATCTGCCTGTCTGCAATTTTTGCTTTCAGATTTTTTATCCAATAGTTAGGAACTTCTTTTTCATTTTCTTTTCTTGTCAACAATTCAAGTTTATCAGGATTGAGAACACGAACGACGCTTTCAAAATATCCGTCATTGCAGCGCCAGATAATGTCCAGTTTTTTTGTATTAAGGTCAAAAGTTGCCAGGAAAGGAAGATCTCCATTGGGTGATGCGCCGGTTGTATTGTTCATCAAAAGTTTGTTACCATTATCGACCAGTTTTATAACATCATTACCAAACTGATTTTTTTCTGTAACGGGATTGCCGGGATTTGAATAATTATCGGTTGTATTTCTTTCCATCAGCTTTTCTAACTGACCGGTTGAAGGATTGTAGCGATTCATTCTTGTCAATTGCTTGCCGGTAAGGCCTTCATTTACCAATGCAATTGTTGAATTACCCCAGGCAGTACCTCGATAGCGCATTTGAGTTTTGAAAAGTTCTTTTGGTTGCCCATTGAATGGAGCATTGAGTGCAAATACTGCGTCATGATAATCAACTTTCGACTTAATTAATCCACTATCGAGTGGCATGCACCAAACAACAGTTGCAGCTTCATCATCTCTCCATTCAAAAGCTCTTGCAACATTTTGTACATTATCATTGCCACTTGGAGCAGTTTCTGCTGAAGGAAGATCGGCCAGCATTTTTATTTGTTTGCCATTCATGTCTGTAATAACAACAGTGGAAGGAAAACCAAAAGCTGGTACGATATAAGAGAATGGTTTTTTAACGGTACGCAGCATCATGTATTTTTTGTCAGGAGAAACAGAGATGCTAGTATAAATAGCTGGTGAGCCAATTTTTGTTTCCACACCATTTACATTTCTTACTAATTGTGTGGTTCCATAAAATTCATAAAGCTGTTCATCGTATGGGTTCTTGATCATATCCTGGAAAGTAGGACGTGGTGATGCTTTACCGTAATTTTCTTGCGTAGTCGGACCTTTTGGTACAACGGATTTTGGCGGAGCCGCATTTAGCGGTTTTACAATCGTACGATATAATAATGTATTATCATCGATCCATTGGCAACCTCCCGAAATTGTATTCAATGGCTGCTTGTTTATTTTCATTGCTTTTTGCGTAGTTACATCGATCACATACAAATCAACATGGGTAGAGTTTGTATGGGTAAAAGCAATTTTCTTATCATTCGGGCTCCAATTGATATTGCCGGCCATTAATGGTGTGGGTAGTCCGCTTATTTTAAATTCTTTATTTGAAGAAAGATTTTTAAACCATAGATCATTTATAAAAGTTTGTCTGCTTGGTGCAAAATTATTTGGATTGATACGTAAGCCTGCTATTCGTAATTCCGGTTGTGCTAATTCTTCTATTGATGGATAGCTATTACTTTGCGTGAAAAGCATCCACTCTGCTTTATCATCTATACTAACATTTGGAGTGGGTTTTACCAATATAAGATCCATGATCTCTTTTGGCGGGGTCTTATAACCATCTTGTGCAAATAGTTTTGCAGAAGAAACGAGGAGAAATAAGAAGAATAGCTTTTTCATGTAATGTGTTTTTATTATTCAACTATTGTAATCAAGCATTTCATCATTGGAGAGCATTCAATTATTGTCAAAAATAATTCCTGGACTCCCCTTTAGGGGTTGGGGGCTTGGTATACTCTCACATAATCGATCTCCATTTTTTGCGGCCAGATATTTTCATCAACGCCTTTTTGCCCACCCCAGTTGCCGCCAACTGCAATATTCAATAACAAATGCATCTTATTGTCAAATGGCCAGGCATCATAACCACTATGTTCGTTGCCAAACTTGAAAAATTCTTTCTCATCTACCGATACTTTGACGCTGTCTTTACTCCATTCCACTCCATAAACATGAAATTTTTCTGAACAGTCTTCCACTTTTATTGTATCAGTTTTTTGTGTGCCGATAACATGATTATATTTTTTGCTATGAATCGAGCCATGAATGAATCCCTGGTTATAACCGACATGCTCCATAATATCGATCTCGCCATCATCAGGCCAGTTAAATGGAGCAGTGCTGGCCAACATCCAGATCGCGGGCCAGGTGCCAAGTCCTTTTGGCAATCTTGCTCTCACTTCAATTTTACCATATTGCCAATCACCTTTTCCTTTTGTTACAAGCCTTGCAGATGTGTAATTTTTTCCCTCCCATGGTTCTTTTCTTGCTTCAATTATTAAATAGCCTTTTTCAACTCTTGCATTTTCTGATCGTTGTTTTGTATAAAATTGAAGCTCATTATTCCCCCAACCATGACCGCCGACATCGTAGTTCCATTTTGTAGAATCTGGTAATCCTGAATAACTGAAGTCATCACTCCACACTAATTTCCATTTTGAATCAGTTTTTTTTTCAGCAGTGCTGCAACAAATAAATGCAACGGATGACCAGACAAGAAGATTGAATGCTCGCATATCGGCATGTGGTTTGCTCCGAAGGTAGGGATAGAATAGTGTAGAACAGCGCCACCTGTAGAATTTTATTGAAGACTTACCTTATTTTCATGTTACACAATGCTGTATTTTTATCCTCAATCTTTTTATATGAAATTTCTTAAAAGTTTTTTTGCGATCACTATTGTCTTTACATTAAGTTATTGTTCTAATAACTCATCAGATACAACCGAAACTAAAGAAGAAAAGAAGGAAGAAAAAAAAGACAATTCTTCAACTGCGAACCTTCCTAATGGAGGCATCACACTGCCTGCAGGATTTTCGGCTTCGGTATTCGCCGACAATCTTGGTAAAGCACGACATATTGTTGTTAATTCAAATGGTGATGTTTATACAAAGACCGAAGACCTGAAAGATGGACATGGTATTTTTCGTTTAAGAGATGCAAATAAAGATGGTGTAGCCGAAGATATAAGCGGCTTTGGAAATTATAAAGGCACTGGCATTGCACTAAAGAATGGTTATCTCTACGCCACAACCAATGAAAAAATTTACCGGTATAAATTAAATGCAAATAATGAAGTTGACGCTGCAAGCGAAGAGTTGATCGTTACCGATCTTGTAAACAAGGAACAACATTCTGCAAAACCAATAACCTTAGATAATGCTGGTAATATTTATGTAAACATCGGCGCTCCATCGAATGCTTGCCAGGAAAAAGATCGTACGGAAGGTTCCAAAGGGCAAGATCCATGTCCAATCTTAGAAACGGCAGGTGGTATTTGGCAATTTAAAGTTGATAAAAAAAATCAAACTTATAAAGATGGTGTACGATATGTAACAGGTATAAGAAACATTATGGCGCTTGACTGGAATGATGCTGCAAATGCATTATATGGCGTGCAACATGGTCGTGATGATTTCAATAAGTTTTACCCGGATAAGTATACCGAAGAAGAAAGTGTTGAATTGCCTGCAGAAGAAATGTTTTTGATGAAGAAAGGTTCTGATTTTGGATGGCCCTATTGTTATTATGATCAAAAGCAGAAGAAGAAATTATTAGGTCCTGAATATGGTGGTGATAAGATCAGAACTGATCGTTGTGATGGAAAAGGAAAACCGATCTACGCATTTCCCGGCCATTGGGCACCGAATGGATTAGTGTTTTATTCTGGAACACAGTTCCCGGAAAAATATCGCAATGGCGCTTTCATTGCATTTCATGGTTCTTGGAACAGGGCGCCAAGACCGCAAGAAGGATATTTTGTAGTGTTCCTTCCATTTAAGAATGGAATGCCTGGCGGAGACTATGAAATTTTTGCTGATGGATTTGCGGGTAAAACTAAAACACCACAGGGTGCTGATTTCAGACCATGTGGTTTGGCGCAGGGGCCCGATGGTTCCTTATTTATTTGCGATGATCAAAAAGGAAGAGTTTGGAAAGTGTCTTATAAAACTCCATGATCAATAAAAGATCAGTTAGCTCAAGGTTCGAATAGTTTTCTTTGTATATTTCCGATGATAGCAATGGCGGAATTTGGAAAATAATATACAAAGGGAATTAAAGATGAAGATTCTTATAAGTGTTTTTTTATTTGCAATTTGTTTACTACTCATTTCCTGGAAACCTGGAGATGCTATCCTGGCGAAAGGGCCAAAGGGAAAAAAGACTTATGACAGAGTATGCAGTCCTTGTCATTCGGCAGATGCTAAAGGTATCCCATCATTTAGCCCTGCATTATCAGGATCAAAAATTGTGTTGGGCCCCAGTAATAAACTAATTAGAGTTTTGCTTAAAGGTTCTGCAGAATTAAAAAACTATCCCACTCATAATAATAAAAATGTGATGCCGGCTCAAGCTGATTTAAAGGATAGAAGGATAGCAAATCTCCTGACTTATATAAGAAACAATTTTGGGAATAAAGCTCCGGCCATTACAGCTGATGAAGTAAAGCTTGAAAGAACAAAATTGTAAACTATTCTTTTTTATAAATAACACCATCTTTCATTACCAATTTTATCTTCCTGATATTTATAATATCTATTGATGGATCTCCATCAACTGCAATAAGATCAGCAAACAGATCTTTCTTTATTCTCCCTATTTTATTTCCATATCCAAATACATCAGCATTTATTGAAGATGCTGATTTTAATACATCAATCGGTTTCATTCCATACTCTACCATCAGTTCCATTTCTCTTGCATTGTCTCCATGAGAAAATACTCCTACATCGCCTCCCATACATATAGAGACACCTGCGTGTAATGCTAATTGAAAACTTTTTTTCTTATTAGTAATGCCTTGTGGTTCGGGATCAACTCCTTTTTTCCATCCGCGGTATTGCTGAATAGCATCGCCGGCTGCGAGAGTAGGGCATAAGGCAACATTTTTTTCTTTCATTAGCTTAAACACTTCTTCTGTTCCTCCATCACCATGTTCTATTGTTGATATTCCGGCATTGATGGCTCTTTTCATTCCTTCTGCCGTACCTGCATGTGCTACCACTTTTCTGCCGCTGCTTGATGCTATATCAACAGCCGATTGTAATTCAAGTTGACTAAAGGTTGGTTGATTTTCTCCATTAGGGCCATAGCGATAATCGGCATACACTTTTATAAGATCAGCACCATGACCGATCTGTGATCGGACAGCTTTACTCAACTCATCAAGTCCTGCAACTTCTTCTGCACCTTGTGGCAACTCCACATCAGGCGACGGTGATTTAGGTCCATATGTTCCTTTTACAACAATGG
>JBIOVR010000379.1:0-5049 GCA_044867875.1 Chitinophagaceae bacterium | reverse complement strand
ACTCGCCATTGATCATTTATAATAATGCATTGGGATATAATCTTCGTTACAATCTCGACTCATTTCTTTTTATGTACAAAACAGATATATGCAGTTACACAGGTCTGAGCTTTTATGAAGAACGTACTTCAAGCGAAGACAGCCTGAAGCTCTGGACAAAGAACAGGCAAAAAGCATATTTAGGTAGCAGGCTGCATTTTATGCATAGCTATTATGATAGTACTTTAACGCAAAGTGGATTTGTAATTGACATGCTCGATGAAGCGAACGATAAAAAATTCAATAAGATCACAGAGCCATATGATACAACATGGTATACACCCGCAGATAGCGTAAACGAGATCGATATCTATTTTCCAAGAAGGGTCAGTATCACTTATACAAAAAAAGGTCCTGAGAATGAGTATTTGAAAAAATATAAATTACCAATGAATATCAGCATGCAGATATCTTATATAGACATGCTTGATGTTATAACCATAAAACAAAACGGTTATTATTACAATCAAAAAGATTGGATAAATTTTGGTTACTGGAGTTGGAAAAATATTGCCGACCAGGTGCCAAATGATTATACTCCTGACAATTAGTTGAATGTTGAAAGTTAAAGGTTGAATGTTATTATTCGAAATTACAAGAATGTTGGCAACGCAAAACTTTCAACTTTAAATCTTCAACCTTCAATTTTCTTCCCCATTACCTTTTCCCAAAGCTGTGGTATGCGTTTTATCCAGACAAACTCTTTCATTTTTTCTCTTGCATCTTCAACCGGTGAGCCGAAATAGACTTTACCGCCATCAATTGAATCTTTGACCCCGCTTTGCGCATATACTGTAGCGCCTTTGCCAATTGTAAGTGTCTTGCTAACTCCCACTTGTCCCCAAAGAATTACATTGTCTTCAATTTTTGTAGCACCGGCAATACCAACCTGCCCTGCAAACAAGCAATTCATTCCAACCTCTGTATCATGACCGATATGTACAAGGTTATCGATCTTTGTTCCTGCACCGATCACAGTATCGCCGCTTACTCCACGATCAATAGTGCAATTAGCACCGATCTCTACAAAATCTTCAAGTACAACTCTGCCACAACTATTCATTTTTTTATAATGAATATCCCGGTTGGTTTTCTTGTTATAATAAAATGCATCACTGCCAATAACAGTACCTGCCTGTATAATAACATTATTGCCTATAACGCAATGATCCAAAATGGCAACATTGGGATGAATAATGCAATCATTGCCGATAATCACATGATTACCGATAAAAGCATTCGGCATAATAACGGTGTTTTGCCCGATCGAAGCAGAATCACTGATATTTTTCGATGATGGAGTAAAAGGACGAAAATGATTTACCAGTTTTAAATATGATTCGAATGGATCGCCAACGATCAGCAATGTTTTCCCTTCAGGATATTCTGTTTTCTTATTAATTATAATGACAGTAGCAGCAGAATTAATACAGGTATCATAGTATTTCGGATGATCTACAAAAACAATGTCTCCCTTTTCCACTTTATGAATTTCATTGATACCAGTAGCAGATGAATTAATATTTCCAGCGATCTCTGCTCCTATGAAATCAGCGATCCATTTTACCGGAACTGGTTTATCCAATCGCATAATGTTTGAATTTGTTCAAAGGTAAACAGCTTTATAATGCATAGCATGATTGATAATTATCAAATGAGTCGACCTTTTATCTTTTTTAAATATGGTTGAAGTGAATTTATAAATGCAAATGATGAAGCAAAAAGAGAAGATGATGTGTTTAATTTCATTTTATACTTCATTTATTCATTATTTGTTCTATTATCCACAAGTAAAAACCAAATGTTAATAAAATTTCTTCAAAAATTTTTTTAGTTAGAAAAAAATATAATTAATATTGTGAAGGGAAATTTATTTCCCGGTACTTACTAACCCATCCACATATTTCTCCCCCGAATCTTCGGGGGAGATTTTTTTTATAGAACTCTTGTCATCATAAATGAACATTTCTATTGAAAGAACACTGCCGGGTAACGTCTTTATAAACTCATCTTCGGTCAACTTTTTCCAATATCTTTACTTCACTCAAAAAAAAATTTACATGCTGAAATCGATGACCGGCTTTGGAAGGGCTGAAAGATCTGTTGGTGGCAAAACATTTCTTGTTGACATTAAATCTCTCAATGGTAAACAGTTTGAACTGCAACTGAAGCTTCCTGCTTTTTTAAAACCATTTGAATTTGATATCCGCCGTATTCTTTCTTCCCAGCTTGGTCGTGGCAGCGTTGATTGTACTATTAGTTTAAAAGAAACAGGTAATGCAAAACCCGTTTCCATCAATATTGAACTGGCAAAAGCCTATTATCAGCCGCTGGCGGATCTGTCAAGAGAATTAAATCTTGATCCGTCTAATATATTAAGTACGCTGGTAAAATTACCCGAGGTTATAACACCCACCGGTGAAACCCTAACTGATGAAGAATGGAAAGCATTTCAAAAAGTGATCCTGTTGGCTATTGATGATCTGAACATTCATCGTGATGATGAAGGAAAATCTCTTGAGAAAGACCTGCTTCACCGGGTTCATAATATACTTGCACAATTAGAAGAAGTACAAAAGCTCGAACCGAATCGCAAACAGATCATCCGCGATGATATAACCAAATTGATGGAAGAATTTGCCGGCAAAGAAAACTATGACAAGAACAGGCTTGAGCAGGAATTGATCTATTACATTGAAAAGATCGATATAAGTGAAGAAATGGTTCGTTTGCGAAACCACTGTGATTACTTTAAAGTAGTGCTTGTCGAAGCAGAAGAATCAAAAGGAAAGAAGCTGTCCTTTATCCTACAGGAAATAGGCAGGGAAATAAATACTACAGGCGCCAAAGCTTACGATTCATCCATTCAAAAATGCGTTGTGATGATGAAAGATGAACTTGAAAAAGCAAAAGAGCAAATATTAAATGTTCTGTAGAGGCAGAAATGACCAAGATTCAAGATACAAGTTCTAAATATATCTTTGTTAGATGAATGTATTAATAAGATCGATTTTCTTTCTTGTTCCCTGTGCCTTGTGCCTTTCAACTTGTACCACCGTTGATCTTTATGAGAAGACTGTTTCATTACCCGGTCATGAGTGGAAAAGCACGAACAAACCTGAATTCAATTTTACCATAACAGATACAACTGTCCTTTACCAGGTTTTCTTTGTAATAAGACATACTGAGAAATTTAACTACAATAATATCTGGGTAAATTATTATTACCAGCCACCCAATGACACATTGCACAAAGAGGCAAGAGAGTTCCAATTAGCCACCAATGAAAAAGGCTGGCTTGCGACCGGTATGGATGATATTTATGAGCACAGGATCAAGTTAGCTCCTGATGCCGGAAAACTAAAAGCTGGGACTTATAAATTCATTCTTGAAAATATCATGCGGGAAGACCCATTAAAAGAAGTGTTGAATGTTGGCGTCAGGGTTGAAAAAGTTAAATAACTTTCCTTATGCCAAGGTCAGCAGGAAAAAGATTCAGATATATCATCGTTGTTTACTGGTTATTGCTTTTATATATAGTCGCCGCCCTGGTATGGTGGTTTGTTTCGCTGGAAAGGCAAAATCAAAATTTAACTGATCTGCGTTTGAGTGAGCTTAACTCCCAAAAAGCAACCCTAGATCCAAAAAAATTCGCAGAAGAAAATTTCAAAATCGAAAACGATTCAAAAAGGAATACAGATAAATATATTGCTGAGGGCGTTACTTTTCTCATTTTAATATTCATAGGTGCCTTTTTTGTTTACCGTTCAACTAGTAAGCAATTCAGAGTTCAACTGCAACAGCAGAATTTCATGATGGCGATCACCCATGAATTAAAAACTCCTATTTCAGTTGCAATGCTTAATCTTGAAACATTGCAGAAATACCAGCTTGATGCCGAGAAGCAAAAAAAACTTATACGAATGACCTTGCAGGAAACATCAAGGCTTGATACATTAATAAACAATATTCTTGTTTCCTCACAGTTGGAAGGCGGTGGTTATGCTTTTTCAAAAGAAGAACTTGACTTTTCTTCTTTGTTTAAAGATTGTATAAGAGATGCCAAAACACGTTATCCTGAAAGAAATTTTATTGAAAATATAGAACCGGAAATTGAAATAGCCGGCGATCCACTTTTACTCCAGTTATTGATCAGCAATCTTATTGAAAATGCGGTGAAGTACTCCCCAAAAGAAAAGCCGATCATTTGCAAACTGAATAGATCTGGCAAAGATGTACTCATGAATATAATTGATGAAGGTATTGGGGTCGCTGATACAGAAAAAACAAAAATATTTGAGAAATTTTACCGGACCGGGAGTGAATCTACCCGAAAAACTCAAGGCACTGGGTTAGGGCTCTATCTTTGCAGCAAGATCGCCGGGGATCATAATGCCGACATTTCGGTGACAAACAATATACCCTCCGGCACTAATTTCGCCATCCATTTTCATATTTAATCATGAGCAAGGAAAATACAAAGGCGTCAATTTTATTAGTAGAAGATGAAGAAAATCTTCATGATGCACTTAAGTTAAATCTTGAATTGGAAGGTTACGAAGTTTCTTCAGCCTATGATGGCAGCAATGCTGTAAAAGCAGTACAAGCAGAATATTTCGATCTTATCATACTTGATGTCATGCTTCCTGAAATGGATGGAATAAATGTTACTGAAACCATTCGTTTGGCAAATAATGAAGTGCCAATTTTAATTCTCAGCGCTAAGAACAGCAGCGCAGATAAAGTGCTTGGACTTAAGAAAGGTGCAGATGATTATATGACCAAGCCCTTCAACCTGGAAGAATTATTATTGAGAGTACAAAAGCTTATTGAAAAGAATAAAAAAATACTGGATAAAGAAACCATCGGCAATACTTATGCCTTCGGAAATAATAATATCGACTTCAAAGCACAGGAAGCAACAACGTCCCGCGGCGAAAAGATCCAGCTAAGCAAGAAAGAAGGAATGCTTTTAAAGTTACTTATTGAAAATAAAAATGAAGTAGTACC
>JBIOVR010000378.1:0-4043 GCA_044867875.1 Chitinophagaceae bacterium | reverse complement strand
TCCTTTGTAACTTTTTGCTAAGCTTAGGTGGTGTCTGAGGATGGTTAGAATAGCCTGTATCAAGATGACCAATACGTATTGTATATCCATCATCATTGGCCATTACTTCATTTCTTGCATCGAGTAGTTGGGAGAATTTTTTATCAAGATGCCATATTGAATTTTGTTGCGGGTTCCAGTCGGGATCAAAATCATCAGGGTCCCCTCCACTTTTCAAAATGGCGCTTTTAACATTCTTCATACCGCCACGTACTTTATTGTCAACAATAAATTCGCTGACAAGGTCAGGCTCAACAAAACTTTGATTGGTCTTTATCTGATCATTTACCATATGGGCAAGATCCCATGGATTTACTTCGGCTTCTGAAACATTGGTTTTTGCAAGCAACTTTTGCGATGAAGGTGATAACGGGCCTTTGGTCTTTGTCTTTTTAGGAGGAGCGAAATCAGTTACCTGCAATTTTATTCCATCCGCTTTCAACTTACTTACAAAATCAAGTTTGGATTTTGATAAAGCTTTTCCTTTCGTTGGAAAAGATGCGGTATTGATGATCAGCTCGATCTTTCCAGATGCTGTTTGCATACAATAAAAATTTAAATAGAAAAAGGTTTATTTAATTGCAGTTTTAAATTCAGATCACCGAGCATTTGTTCTTTTGGCATTTGGAAATCAGGCATTGATTTTTTTAACGCAGCAATTAATTGCTCATATGACTTTGTATTCTTAGCTGATTTTATGAGCTTAAAAAACACAGCAGTAAATAAACTGTTTTTGGGGAACTGATCTGTTTCTGCGTTGGAAGTTTGAAATTCCTGGCTGCTGGATATCTGCAAAAGGCTTGCAACGATCTTTCCTTTTTTATTTGTTTTAAAGGTTTTTAATTCTCTAGAAGCTAGGTCTTTGACAAGCTTGGTATAAAATTTTTTATTTTTCTTATATGTTTTTTCTCCTGCTTTTTTTGGCATCGCTTTAGATGGGCCTCTTTTTGCTGAAACCATCAGTTTTGCTATATCGCCGCTGAAGCAACTGTCTGACATCACCACGAGTCTTACTCCCTTCTTAAATTTTTTCCATTGATAGTAGAGTTCATCATCTATCAATTGCGCATCATAAAGGCACCATGTTTCATCAAAACGATCATCCCATGGATCGTCTTCGTCTTTATTCAGATCAGGTATCTCATTTCCACCATGACCTGAATAATAAATTGCGACCAGGTCGCCTGCTTTCGCATCAGTGGCCAGCTTATCAAGCGCAGAAATAACATTTGCTCTTGTAGCTTCTTTAGTAAGCAGCTGTGTAACCGATCCGAATTTCTTCCTTTTTAAATAAGAGTATATTTTTTTGGCATCCGCTTCACACACATTCAATGTACCATCCCAGCCATCATAATGAACGGGATCAACCGCATTGAGGCCGATCGCCAGGGCATATCCTTTTGACATAAAATATGATTTAGGTTAATGACTATTCAAACTCTTTATTGTTGACCCATTCATTTTTAATAATGGACCAAAAATCTTTTGCAAGTCCTTCTTCCAAATATTTATAGGGCAGCCATCCATAACCTTCATCCCCCCAGTCCTCGCCCCATGAATTACGGATCTTAAAAGCTCCAACTGTTTTATCATTATCTTCTGCTATCTCTATTACTTTTTTATCATCATATCCTATCGCTACAACTGCATGCCCGCCGAGCAGTTTATTTTTCTTCGATGGAAATGCGATCAGCCCGCCATTTGTTTTACTTGCACTAATATTATTATAAACAGTGAAGCCAAACATTATTGGTAATTGTTTTACAATGTTGATCTTGATCTCCTCCAGTACTGAATCACGTTGTATATTTTGTTTGTCAAGCCGGTAGTATTGTATGGCCTGGTAGTTTTGGCCAAATGCATAACAAAATTGTGTCGGCTCTTCTTTTATTTTATCATTTGTATAAGGCCAATATTTTTCAGGAGGTACACCAAAAAGCACAAGGGCTTTCATCGTGCTGCGTACAAATGCGCCGGTATCACCTTCAAAATCCATAAGATTGCGGGTAACCTTATATAGAAACATTTTTGATTTCTTCTCATAGTTCCCGCTGATCCGATTTTCAAAATATTCTACGAGAGAAGTGCCGGCATGTGCAGTACAGGAATTGTTTGGTCCCTGGTCATCTGGCGGACAAAAATATTTTGTATCGATCTCTGATTTTCCCGGAAGTATATTTTTAGTTTTAGTAAACACTCTTTTTTTAGATTTTGAGCCCGCTTTTTCCCTCATAGTCTTTATCGATTCTTTCTTTTCAGAATCGGGTACTGTTTTATCATTGGGTTTGCTGTAACTATAAAAACGATCTCTTATATCAGGAAAATCCGGCAACCAACCAAAATGTTTGATGCTCATAAATAAATTTTAGACATCGAAATTAAAAGGTAATAACGAAAGCTACACGATGTTTATATGGTTGGCAATACCACTTTCGTGGTAGAAGTACTTAATAAAGAAGAATGTATCTATTTTTTAAATTTCCCGATAGCATTTTTTGTAAAATCACTTAAGATCAGTCGTCCACTGATTTTCGCTCTATCAATTAACAGATGATCCCAATGCTCCGTTCCTTTCCAGAAGATCTTTTTCATTTCAGCCATTGTGTCTAGGTTCGAATGTGAAAGTGTATCTGCAAGTCGTTGGATCGATTCATCCATTTCTTCTGTAGTTGTATGAAGTTCTGCAAACAATCCTTTTCTTTTTGCCCAATCCGCATTTCTCCAATGAACAGCATCAATTGACAAGTGGCTAAATGCAGATGTTCCGATCTTTCTTTCAACAGCAGGACCAACAACGAATGGCCCTATGCCTATTGCTAATTCACTTAATCTTACTTCTGCCGCTTCACTTGCAATTGCATAATCAACAGAAGCAGCTAAACCGACACCACCTCCTACACATTTACCATGGATGCGACCAATAATAAACTTGGGACATAATCGCATGGAATTAATTACATGAGCAAAGCCACTGAAAAATGCCAGGCCTTCCTTCTCATTTTTTATTTCCACCAGTTCATCAAAAGATGCACCGGCACAAAAAGCTTTTTCTCCAGCGGAACGAAGAATAATAACTATTGTGGCAGGATCATGTCCAGCATGCTGAATAGCAACAGCAAGATCATGCAATATTTTTGCCGGCAAAGAATTGCTTTGTGGATGAAAGAATTCAATTGTTGTAATTCCTTTATGTGTTTCGGTCTTTACATACCCACTCATACATTCTAAGTTAGTTTCTTTCTTTTTAGTTCAGCTTCTTTAAAGGAAGTTTTTTGTAGTTAAGTTCCCCTTTAGGGGACAGGGGTTTTTGCAACCATTGTAAGTATAGTTGCCACTCCTGTTATCTCATTTGTTTCATCAATAAATTCAACCAGCCATTTCACAATTCCCTTTTCAATATCATCGCCTCTTTTAAAATCTTCAGGATTTTCAACAACTCTTTTATCACTCGGTAGTTTTTCCTTACACGTAAAACGGATATGAATTTCAGCGCCTGGATAAACCGGTTTGGTAAAGCGAAGTTCATCAATACCATAATTTAACAGCACAGGATTTTTTTCATAACTATCGACAAACAATCCTGCGGCAATGCTCATGATAAAATATCCATGTGCCACTTGCTGCTCAAACATGGTACCGGTAAAATCAGTTGTTTTAATATGAGCATAAAAATGATCGCCGCTCAGGTCAGCAAACTTATCAATGTCTTCGCTTGTAATTATTCTTTTTTCAGTTATGATCTGGTCGCCGATCTGTAAGTCTTCAAAGTATTTTTTAAATGGATGCTTACCAGGATCTTTTCCTTTTGCATGTTGTTGATAAACGCCGGTGATTTCAGTAAGTGTAGTTGGTGAACCTTGCAATGCAGCTCTTTGCATATAATGTTTTACACCACGAATACCACCCATTTCTTCGCCACCACCAGCACGACCGGGACCGCCATGAATTAATAATGGCAATGGTGAGCCATGACCAGTACTTTCTTTAGCACATTCATTATTCAA
>JBIOVR010000377.1:0-9221 GCA_044867875.1 Chitinophagaceae bacterium | reverse complement strand
TCCCCAATGAATGGAGAAGTAGTGTGTGAAAAAACACAAACCGTTTTTTATCAAATACAGGACAGTGTTTATTCTCTTAATATAAGAACAGGGGAAGAAAAATTGGTATTTGTTTTTCCAAAAGATTTTGAATCCTCAATTTCAGCGGTAAATGTAAATGGTACCTTACTTGCAGGTTCAAGAGCTACTGATGCTGAAAAAGAGATCTTGAAAAACAATCCAAACAAAAGTGATTTCTTCAATTTGATCTATGACGCTCATTTGCCAAAAACTTTATTTACCATTGATGTACAAACCGGGAAGCTGAATAAAATTTTTACTGATAGTGCCTGGCTTAATCATGTTCAATTCTCTTCTGTTGATGCATCGTTACTGATGTTTTGTCATGAAGGTCCCTGGCATAAAGTGAACAGGCTATGGACGATCGATGTGAATACAAAAAAGATCACACAGGTTCATCACCGAACCATTGAAAATGAAATTTGGGGACATGAGTGGTTTGGTAAAAGCGGAAAAACGATCTGGTTTGATTTACAACAACCCAAAGGGGAAACTTTTTTTGTTGGTGGTTACGATGTAGCAACAGGCAAAGAAAAAAAATACAGCGTGGAGCGAAATGACTGGAGTGTACATTATAATTCAAATGCTGAGGAAACTTTGTTTGCAGGTGACGGTGGACATCCTGGAGCAGTAGCGAAGGCACCGAATGGCCAATGGATAAATTTGTTTACACCCAACGGTAATAAATTTGATACGGAGAAATTAGTGAATATGAAACACCATCAATATAAACTTGAACCCAATGTTCATTTTAGTCCTGATGGGAAATGGATCATCTTTAGAGCGAATTTTGAAGGGGAAGCAAACGTGTATGCGGTTGAAATAAAAAAATCCTGACTGCTCAAATGAGAATAAAAATTGTTTTAGTAATTGCAGTAAGCTGCTTTCTTCAAAATTCATTTGCACAAATAAAATGGCCTGCGGTAACGCAGCAAACTAAACCATGGACCCGTTGGTGGTGGGAAGGCAGTGCAGTTGATAAGCCGAATTTAACTGCGTCCATGCAATTGTATCAACAGGCTGGTTTGGGTGGTTTGGAAATAACACCGATCTACGGTGTGAAAGGTGCAGAAGATAAGTTCATTAATTTCTTATCACCGAAGTGGATGGAGATGTTTCAATATACTTTGTCGGAAGCAAAGCGATTGAATCTCGGAATTGATATGGCAACAGGAACTGGCTGGCCATTTGGCGGACCATGGGTTGAAGATAAAGATGCAAGTAAATACATCGCATACAAAACATATAGTTTAAACGGAGGGGAGATATTGAAAGACACAATTCAATATCACCAGGAAAGTTTTGTAAGAACAGCAAATGGAAAACCGTTACGGGTTGATCAGGTGTTGAATCCAATTTCAGCAAATAAGAATTTGCAGGAAATGGCATTGGACCAGGTTCGGTTTGATATAATGCTGCCGTTGCAATTAATAATGGCTTATGATGAGGACGGTAAAGCTTATGACATTACAGGGCATGTAAAGAATGGTATACTCAATTGGCAATGTCCGCCGGGAAAATGGAAACTGATAGCACTCTTTGAAGGATTGCATGGTAAAATGGTAGAAAGAGCGGCGCCGGGTGGTGAAGGCAGAGCGATCGATCATTTTAGTGACCTGGCGTTGAAAAATTATTTATCAAAATTTGATAAAGCGTTTGCAGGAAAAAATATTTCAGGACTTCGCAGCTTTTTTAATGACAGTTATGAAGTGGATGATGCAAGAGGGCAAAGCAACTGGACACCAAATTTCTTTAATGAATTTAAAAAGAGAAGAGACTATGATCTGAAAAATGAATTACCTGTATTATTTGCTGCTGATAACTCTGACAGGCACACAAGAGTATTATATGATTATCGCGAAACGATCTCTGAGCTTTTGCTGGAGAAGTTTACACAGCCATGGCATCAGTGGGCAAAAGCAAAAGGAAAGCTGATCCGTAATCAAAGTCATGGATCGCCGGCAAATATTTTGGATCTGTATGCTACGATCGATATTCCAGAAACAGAAGGAACCAATCTTACACGTTTCAAATTTGCTACTTCGTCAGCACATGTTATGGGTAAGCCATTGGCATCTTCTGAATCCGCAACATGGCTCAATGAACATTTTCTTTCTTCGCTTGGTGATGTAAAACTTATACTTGATAAATATTTTCTCGGCGGTGTGAATCATATATTTTATCATGGAACCAATTACTCACCGCAGAATGAACCATGGCCAGGCTGGTTATTTTATGCTGCCGTTCATTTTACTCCGGCAAACCCTTTCTGGAAAGACTTCAACGCATTGAATGCTTATGCAGCAAGATGCCAGAGTTTTTTGCAGGCAGGTAAGCCTGATAATGATGTGCTGTTATATTTCCCATTTGCAGATAGAAACAATCAGCCATCTCGTGGTGGTATGCTACATCATTATGATGGCATGGAAGGTTTTGATGAAACTCCATTTAAAAAAGCCGCCGAACAAATGCTTGAGTTGGGATATAGCTGGGATCTTATCAGTGATAAACAAATTCAACTCTTAAAATTTGCTAATGGAAAAATAAAAGCACCGGGCGGAGATTATGAAACTATTGTTTTAAGTGGTGTGAAATATTTGCCTTTAACTACTTTGCAGAAATTAGTTTCTCTCGCCAACCAGGGAGCAACAATAATTTTTCAGGATGGTATTCCCTCTATGGTTCCCGGTTTAAGCGATATTGAAAATAAGCAAAAACAATTCGATGCATTAATAAGACAAATGCCATTTATAATAACAAATGCAGCTGGCATTAGTAATTCAACAAGTGGCAAAGGAATGATTTGGGAAGGCAAAGAGATAAAATATCTTTTAGCAAATGCAGGTGTAAGACACGAGATGTATTTGGCCGATCATGATCTTAAATGCATTCGTAGAAAAATTAATGGTGCGGAATATTATTTTATTACCAACGATGGGAAAGAAACTTTTGACAATTGGGTTTTATTGAACACAAATCTGCAGAATGCTGTTTTATTTGACCCGATGCAACAAAGAAGCGGCGTAGCTATGACAAGACAAGGTGATGCGAATACACTTGATATATTTTTACAACTAGCTCCTGGTGAATCATGCGTTGTACAAACAGGGGCTGCAAAGTTTAGAGGAGCATTATTCCCTTATGCTGAAGCAGCGGGGGATGCGATTATATTAAATGGTAAATGGGATTTAAAATTCGTTTCTGGCGGCCCTTCATTACCTGTTTCAACAAGTTTGAATGAATTAAAATCGTGGACAATGCTTGACCTTGCCGGGGTAAAGGAATTTTCAGGAACGGCCGAATACAGTACAAGTTTTAATAAACCTTCCGGCAATGTTACTTCATGGTTGCTGAATTTAGGTGATGTAAAAGAGTCAGCGACAATAATATTAAATGGAAAGAAAATAGTAACACTGATCGGGCCTTCATATACAGTATCAATTTCACCAAACTTAATGAAACCAGTTAATGACCTGAAGGTGGTTATAACCAATGGAATGGCAAACCGTATAATTGATCTGGATAAAAGAGGAGTGCAATGGAAGAAATTCTATAATATAAATATGTCGGCTAGACTTGCCGAAAATCGTGGTGCGGATGGTTTATTTACTGCTTCTAAATGGGAATCAAAGCCATCAGGCTTGCTGGGTCCTGTAACTATTACACCATTGAAGTATATTCGATGAAATGCGAAGACCAGGCTTACAATATCCCGCTATATTAATATCTACAATAACTCTATTGTGTTTTAATATCTGCTTCTCTCAGTCTATCAATCGGCAGACAGTAGTGCAAAGACATAATGTGCAGGTGAATAAGATCGATTCATTTTCTTCTTTATCGGTTGGCAATGGAAATTTTGCCTTTACAGTTGATGCCACCGGCATGCAGTCTTTTCCTAATGCGTATGCGAACGGAGTCCCATTAGGTACACAATCTGTTTGGGGATGGCATAGCTTTCCTAATACTGAAAATTTGAAAATTGAAGAAGCGCAAAAGGTTTATGACTTGGAGGGAAGAAAGATATCCTATACAGTACAACCGAAAGAACCTGAAAGGGCAAAGAAAGCAGTCGAATATTTCCGTGTCAATCCGCATCGCTTGCAACTAGGAAATATCGGATTGGAAATAAAAAAGAAAGATGGTTCATTGGCAACAGCAGATGATATTAAAAATATAAACCAACAACTTGATCTGTGGACAGGGATCATCACTAGTTCATTTACAGTCGAAGATATTCCTGTCAAAGTAACAACGGTAAGTCATCAAACACAGGATGCTATTTCCTTTAGAATTGAATCGGCTTTGCTAAAAGCTAATAAGATCCAGGTACGATTCAGGATCCCTTTTCCCAATGGACAATGGAAAGATGTTGGTAATAACTGGAAAGATGATTCGTCATTCACATCTCCTGCTCAATTTACTCCGAACAATGGTGTAATTACAAGTAGCATTGACACTACTGATTACATGCTTAATTTAAGATGGAGTAATCCGGCAAAGCTGGAAAGAACAAACTCTAATTATTATGTGGTTGTTCCGCAACCAACATCAACGAGTTTTGAAATTACATGTCTGTTTAATCAGCATAGATTAAATGAACCTGTTCCACTATATCCTCAAACATTAAATAATAGTCGTACTGCGTATAAAAAATTCTGGCAAAGCGGTGGCGCTGTTGATTTTTCTGCAGTAAAAGATCCAAGAGCTTTTGAAATAGAAAGAAGAGTTGTGTTATCGCAATATCTTACAAAAATTCAATGCTCATCAAATTATCCTCCGCAAGAAACAGGATTGACCTATAACAGTTGGTATGGTAAACCACATTTGGAAATGCATTGGTGGCATGCGGTTCATTTTGCACAATGGGGTAGAGCCGAATTAATGGAAAAAAGTTTGGACTGGTACTTTAAGGTTGCAGAGAAAGCAAAACTTATTGCAAAACGTCAGGGCTTTGGTGGCCTGCGCTGGCAAAAGATGACAGATAACGAAGGAGATGAATCACCATCATCAGTTGGCGCATTTCTTATCTGGCAGCAACCGCATTTTATTTATATGGCGGAAATGCTTTATCGTAGTAAGCCAACAAAAGAAGTTTTGGATAAATACAAAGACTTGTTGTTTGCCACAGCAGATTTCATGGCATCGTTTCCATCTTATGATCCGAAAACAAAAAAATACAATCTCGGAAAAGGATTGATACCAGCACAGGAATGTTTTGATGCTGTTACTACATTTAATCCAACCTATGAGTTGGCATATTGGAGCTGGGCTTTGCAAAAAGCACAGGAGTGGAAGAAACGTTTAGGTTTACCTCGAGATAAAAAATGGGAGGAGATCATTAATAACCTTGCACCATTGCCACAACTAAATAATGTTTATCTCGCTACTGAAAGTACACCTGGTTGTTACGAACCCAATTCAAAATATTTGACTGATCATCCCGCTGTTCTTGGTGCATACAGTAGTTTACCAGCTGTGCATGGTTTGAATGCACAGATAATGAAAAATACTCTGGACACTGTTTGGAAAGTTTGGAAATGGAATGATACATGGGGTTGGGATTTTCCATTGACTGCCATGACCGCAGCAAGATTGCATCTTGGTGAAAAAGCAGTTAATGCTTTACTGATGCCCATCAAAACAAATACCTATTTGATCAATGGACATAATTACCAGGATGAACGTCTGACAATTTATCTGCCGGGAAATGGCGGAGTATTGAATGCGGTTGCATTAATGTGTACGGGTGCTGATGCAGATAAAGAAACTAATATCGGCTTCCCGAAGGATTGGAAAGTAAAATGGGAAGGGTTAAAAAAAATGTTTTAGACCTCAGCAATATTATCAATGAGAAAAATTCTTTTGATCATTTGTTTATTTATCGGGAAAAGTATTTTTTCTCAGCAACTATGGCATGATAAAGAGAGAACGATTCGCTATCATCCAGAAGGAACTGATTTTGTAATTGAAAATGGAGATCAACGATTCACCCGTGCATTATATGGAACGAATACAGCATTCAGAGTGGAAGCAGGCGACCTGCCGGAATTTGCCATGTATATGCCGGGAATGGGAGGCAATCTTCGATTTGGTTTGATCAATGCATTGCAACATAAATGGCTGATCAATGCGAAAAGAATAAAAGCAATATACCGTGCTGGCAGCATGATCTACGAAATTGAAGATGCACTGTTGGGAAAGGGGAGGTTGTTTATAACCGTTTTAGCATTAAGCAATGCGGAAGGAATGATTGTAAAGATCAAACCTGAAAATATTAGGGAAGATGTTCAGTTGGTATGGGTTTATGGCGGAGCTTCAGGAAAAAAATTTTCAAGAGATGGCGATGTGGGTGCCGATCCTGAATCCTCTTTTTATTTGAAAGCAGAGAACTGTACGGATAACCGTTACCAGTTATTGAAAGATAAATTCATTTTAAGTTATGGAACAGGGAAGGTGCTGACAGAAGCAGAGCGATATGAAATTCAAACAAAACCTGAAAGCCAGTTAACAGGTGAAATTTCTAAAGAAGCGAAGATGATCACTGGTTATTTTCCCTCTTCTTCAACGATTCAGTTAATGGATGCATCTGATCCAGATGAAGCATTTAATAGCACTACAACAGCTAAAAAAGATTTTTGTGTAACAGGTAAACTATTCCTGAAGAATAAGGAAGAATATTTTCTTTTACATAACACCGCCACTTCCGTTGCACAAAATGCAGAGCAAGAATTTATAGATGCAGAATCTGCGAGACAGAAGGTCGCTGATCGCATTATGATCAAAACACCAGACGCCTGGTTGAATACATTAGGAGCAGCATTATCTGTAGCAGCCGATGCAATTTGGGAAGATCCTACTTATATGCATGGGGCTATTGCATGGCGTATGCGTTTACCGGGGTGGCGTGGAGCTTATGTTGCCGACCCTTTGGGCTGGCATGACAAAGCCAGGATACATTTTGATGCTTATACCAAATCACAACTCACAACACCTGCGACAACAGGAGTAGTGATGGATTCAGCATTAAATCTTGCAAGACACATTGAGAAAGTCGGTACACAATTATTCAGTGAGGGATATATAACCCGTAATCCGAATGGTTATATCGGTGCTCATCATTATGATATGAATCTTGTTTTTATCGATCAGCTGCTAAATCATTTTAATTATTCAGGTGATACCGGCTACGTAAAAAAAATGTGGCCATTACTTAAGAGACATCTTGCATGGGAGAAGAAAAACTTTGATGCAGATGGCGATGGTTTATATGATGCTTATGCTGCTATCTGGGCAAGCGATGCTTTGCAGTACAGTGGCGGAGGCGTTACACATTCCAGTGCATATAATTATAGGGCAAATAAAGAAGCAGCTCGTTTGGCAAAACTTATTGGAGAAAATGGAACAGTGTATGAAAAAGAGGCAGAAAAAATTTTAGCTGCAATCAATAAAAAATTATGGATGAGTGACAAGGGTTGGTATGCTGAATACAAAGATCTGCTGGGAAATAAATTGTTGCATCCGTCCGCAGGCTTATGGACGATCTATCATGCAATAGATAGTAAAGTTCCTGATGCATTTAAAGCATACCAGGCTTTGCGATACATTGATAAAAATATTCCGCATATACCTGTGATCGCAAAAGGATGGGATGAAAAAAAATTATACCTCCTTAGTGAAACGGATTGGCAGCCGTATACATGGAGTTTGAATAATGTGGTGATAGCAGAAAATTTACATACAGCATTAGCTTACTGGCAAGGAAACAGGAGTGAAGAGGCCTTTCAATTATGGCGGAGTGTTTTGCTTGAGGCAATGTATCTCGGTTCTGGGCCGGGAAATTTTCACCAGCTAAGTTTTTATGATGCTATAAGAGGAGAATTATATCGTGATTTTGCTGATGGCATTGGAATGGCGGCAAGGTCATTAGTGGAAGGTTTGTTCGGCATAGAACCTGATGCGTTAAATAAAAGAATAGTAATTAAGCCAGGCTTCCCCGCAGCGTGGAATAGCGCATCTATCCAAACACCTGATATTAGTTTTGATTTTCAGAGAATGGGAGATAAAGAAGTTTATACGATCAAACAAAATACTTACAAGCATCTTGATCTGCAATTGATCATTCCCGCATTGAAAGATAATATTGCTGAATTGCTTGTTAATGGTAAGCCAGTAAAATGGAAAGTTTCTCAAAATACTGTAGGAATACCTGCGGTTGAAATTAGTTTGCCAGCAAATGAAAATTATGCGATCACGATTATGTGGAAAGGAAATAAATTAAGCCGATTATTTTACCGAAAAGAATTATACAATTACCAAGCTTTTGTTGTTGATTCAAAAATTTTATCAGGATTTGAGTTATTTGATCCGCAAAAAGTTTTAACAAAGGTATCTATGGGTAAAAATTTTCTTTCAGCAAAATTTAAGAGGAAGGGTGGACACACAACTTTCTTTATAAAAACAATACAAGGGTTATTTACCTGGTGGCAGCCGATAGATATTTATATTATAGAACAATTTGATGCAATAGAAACTAAACCAATAACTGAAAAAACGAATTTTGAAAAAATTGAATTGATCCCATTTTTCAACGATGTAGTGACGAATATTTTTCGAAATAAATATCTTTCACCTCGCCCCAAATCACCAACCTTGCAGTTACCAACACAAGGCATTGGTAACTGGGCCTATCATTCTGTACAGGTAAATATTTCTGACAGCGGATTGAGATCGATAGCAGGAACGAAAAATGAGTTTATCACTTCCACGGGTATCCCTTTTCAAACTCCCGGCGCCGCGGTTACTAAAAACATTCTATTTACTTCGATGTGGGACAATTATCCTGATTCAATTATTGTTCCATTGAAAGGAAATTCATCCCATGCATACTTCCTAATGGCCGGCACTACCAACCCAATGCAGAGCCGCATAATTAATGGGGAGATCATTGTTAATTACACCGATGGTACATCTGATAAACTTGAATTGAAGAATCCTGAAAACTGGTGGCCGATCGAACAGGATTATTATGTAGATGGATTTGCATTTACAACTGATGCTCCACGACCAGTACGCATCGAATTAAAAACCGGTAAAGAAATTCCGGCTGATTATGAGTATTCCGGTATCAGAGGTTTTTCGAATTACGGTATTGATGGTGG
>JBIOVR010000376.1:0-2125 GCA_044867875.1 Chitinophagaceae bacterium | reverse complement strand
TGTAGATTTTGCACAGAAAAAAGGAACAGGATCTGAATGGGATAAATGGTCTTATCTCCATCAATTGCTGATTGCCCGGAAAATGTCTGATAAGGTTTCTTTGCAATTGATCCCTTCCCTGGTTTATCTGAATAATGTGCCTTATGGTATTAACAATAGCAACTTTGTTTGGTCCATTGGTGCAGCCGGAAAATTCAAAGCATCTCCTAAAATGAATGTAACAATGGAATATACCCGCCAGCTAAACATGTATGAAAATATAATTGACGAGAGCGGCAGTATCACGCATTATAGCCCGGATCTTTTATCTGTGGGTATAGAAATGAATACAGGTGGTCACTTGTTCCAGTTTTATGTTGGCAATACAATGAATTCTTCAGCCATAGACCAGTTAGCAAAGAATACAGGTTATCTTAAAGACGGTAACCTTGCTTTTGGATTTACTATTAACAGAACCATGGACCTTAGAAAAAATAAAGAGTGAGCATGGATTGATAAAAGAGGAAATGCTATACTCCAGATCAAAAAAGGTTCCTGATTTTTCTGGAACCTTTTTTGATTTTTAATATAAAAAATTCTTTGACTTATCAAGATTTGTGATGAAGAAACTAATTTTCAGTATAGCAATCTTTTTATAAATTCTACGCCAGGTTTTCTTATATTCTTTATAAGTTTAATTCATCTATATCGTTCATAAAAAGACTTTTCCAAACTTTCCCGGTGATCAGGATGAGCAATGCTTATCAAAGCTTTTCCTCTTTGTTTCAGGCTTTTTCCAAATAAGTTTACTGATCCATATTCTGTTACCACCCAATGAACATGACCTCTTGTAGTAACTACGCCTGCTCCTTCTTTTAAGAAAGCCACGATCCGTGATTGTCCTTTAGATGTTACTGATGGCAAAGCAATGATCGGCTTACCATCTTCTGATAAGGAAGCTCCGCGAATAAAATCCATCTGGCCGCCAATGCCTGAATATTGATACGTACCAATAGAATCGGCGCATATCTGTCCAGTTAGATCAATTTCAATAGCGCTGTTAATAGCAGTTGCTTTGGGATTTTGCCTTATCACACTGGTATCATTTACATAAGCAATATCCATCACCCTGATAGTTGGATTATCATTTACAAAATCATAAAGTTTTCTTGTGCCTGCCATAAAACCGGTGACGGAACGACCCACATTTAATTTCTTAAGACTGTTATTAATGATGCCTTTTTCCAAAAGCGGGATAATTCCATCCGATAACATTTCTGTATGAATACCAAGATTTTTATGATTCTGTAAATTTTGTAATACCTGGTCGGGAATGCTGCCAATACCCATTTGCAAAGTAGCCCCGTCATCGATAAGCGATGCAACATTTTTTCCAATGCTGATCATTGCCTCACTTGCTTTGGAAGAATAATCCACTTCGGGCAGATCGGTTTCATACCAAACTAATGAATGTATTTTTTTGACATGCAGAAAACCATCACCATGTGTTCGTGGCATTTTGGGGTTTACCTGTGCGATGATTACCCTGGCAGTTTCTACTGCCGCTTTGGCTATATCTACAGAAGTGCCCAAAGAGCAATAGCCATGTGCATCCGGTGGTGAAACCTGTATCAATGCCACATCAATGGGTAAAATATTTTTTCGAAACAACTGGGGTATCTGACTGAGAAATACAGGCACATAATCTCCATCATCGCTGTTGACTATTGATCGTGTATTGGCAGAAACGAATAATGAATTAAAGAAAAAGCTTTTCCTGTACTCAGGCTTATCAAAATTAATATCGCCAAGGTTAGTGATGCTTACCAACTCTATATTCTCAATCTCATCATGCCTGTTTTGAAGCGCTTTAACCAAATGCACAGGCGTAGCGGCGCTGCCATGAATAAAAACCCTGTCGCCGGATTTCACAATTTTTACTGCTTCTATTGCCGAGCTATATTCTATCATTGTCTTTTAAATTTTTGCGAAAAATTTCTATTTTTTGTGTTTGATAGTTTTTCTAAGAAGCTTCAGAGAAACAGCTCATTTTTACAATCAATATTTTTTCAATGCAATTCAGAAGTAAATAGAGAAAAAGCGAATATTTCAATTTGCTGTAGATATAATATTGTTTCACTGCCCA
>JBIOVR010000375.1:0-7056 GCA_044867875.1 Chitinophagaceae bacterium | reverse complement strand
AAGCTGGCGAACTTGTAAAAGCGGGTACGATCGGAAAAGTAATTCAAACGATCGGTCTCGGACCTCATCGCATAAGTTTATCAACAAGGCCACCATGGTTCTTTGATAAAAAATATTTCGGTGGCATTATTACTGACATCGCTTCTCATCAATTCGATCAGTTCCTGTATTTCACTGGTTCTACAAAAGCTGATATTGTTTCTTCTCAAACGGGTAATGTTGCACATGCACAGTATCCGCTGTTCGAAGATTTTGGTGATGTGACTGTTAATGGCAATGGAGGCACAGGATATATAAGAGTAGATTGGTTCACACCTGATGGTTTAAAAACCTGGGGTGATGGAAGATTGACAATTTTAGGCACTGAAGGTTTTATCGAGATACGCAAGAACATTGATATTGCAGGAAGAGATGGCGGCAATCATCTTTTTGTAGTGAACGGAAAAGACACACAGTATATTGATTGCAGTAAAATGGATCTTCCTTATGGGGAACAATTAGTAAATGATGTATTGAACAGAACTGAAACCGCCATGTCACAGGAACATTGTTTTCTTGCAACTGAACTTGCCCTAAAAGCGCAAAAGCAAGCAAAGAAATTAGTGCTTAATAAAGCATAGGAATAGTCAATTATTGCACTCCATAGTCCCGTAGGTTCTTGTCATACCGAGACGGTTGACCTTGTACAGTTACTTGAATAGGAAATAGTAGTCGAGGTATCTCAGGCTCGTTAAAGTCTGAGATACCTCGCTTAGATTCATTTAAACTGAATAAATTTAATAAAGGCTCGGTATGACAAGACTCTAATAGATTGTTATTGCATTGAAGATTGTGTCAACGATCAAAACAATTCTCTTTCTTTTGCTTGTGCAAAGGAAAGAAAAGGATCTTGGGGAAGCAAAAATATTCACTCCCAAATCATCATGAATGAATTATAAGTTCTAAGTTTAAAAAAAGTAAAATGAGCAGATCCGGTAAGTTGGTATCTCAACTTTTTTCTGTTCGAAACAGCTATGGAAAAAAATTTCCAACTCAAAAACTTTTCTTGCTGAAAGCGATGGACAAAGAAAAGCCGACCAGCAAAAAAGATGTACAGGTTTATCATTCAGTTTTACTTTTTCTTATTGCATATCCCGACAACCGATCTGTTTACACGCAGGCAATATCTTCTTTGCAGCAATTGCATTTGCATATTCAATCACATAAAAAGTTACGGGACAGCCTGTACAATTCCGGTATTACCAACACACAACTCTGCGCAGCATATAGTTTTGAAATGGTAAAATGGATGAGAGCAACCTATAAAAAAAATATCCGCATCAGGGATTTCGAAGCAGGCGAGGCACAGATCCAATTTATACTTTCAGTTGTAATGCCGAAGGTGGAATCAGAAATTATGCAGGATGGCAATGCAGAGTGGAGGTCATGGCTGAAGCGATCAATGAAAAAAGAAGAAGATCTGCTGGACCGGTTAATTGCAGTATTTGATGAAACCGATATTCGCCCCGAAGTAAAAGATGAGCTTTGGTCAGCGATCGGTATCAATATTGAAATTGATTTTACCGCACCTGATAGCCTGCCGGATTCCATATTCATTCCCTACTATCATAGTTCGCTGGTAAAAAAGAAAAACAACCCGGAGTTAAGAGGCATTCATCCTCCGAAAATTCATCTTGAAAAGGATGAAGCAGCGAAGATCATTGCATGCAGCAGGATGATACTTGTAAAACACCTTCGTGAAATTGACCCGATCACATTTACATCAGCAGAACTTATCAGTTATTACCGCTTGCCCCGGGGATATTCGATTGCGTTGATGGGCATGGTGCCGGAAAGAAGACATCCCATCGACAGTTATATGGGATATACGGTATTTAAAAATGGTTTGCCTGTTGCTTATGCAGCTTCATGGGTATTTTTTGACAGTGCCCGTATCGGTCTTAATCTATTTCCTGCATACCGCGGTGGTGAATCAAAATATATTTTTGAACAGGTATTAAAAATTCACCGGAGTGTTTACAGGTTGAAGCGGTTCAGCACAGATCCTTATCAAATCGGAAAAGATAACAGCGATGGCATTCATTCGGGTGCATTCTGGATTTATTATAGCGCCGGGTTTCGTCCAATATGGGAAGAGCAACGGAAAATTGCAGAAACTGAAGCGAAGAAAATAAAATCAATAAAAGGATACCGCACACCGGAAAGAGTTTTAAAAAAACTGGCTGAATCAAGACTTGAATTGATCCTTGATAAAAAAGCAATGAAGTTTGATGTTACTGATCTTAGTCGGGCTTATGCAGGCATTTTGAAAGATCAGTATAATAATAAACGCAAACCGGCAGAAGAACTTGCACTAAAAAAACTGGCAGCAATTCTAAAACTAAAAAATTACCAGGAAGTCAATATTCAGTATGTTTTGAAAAACTGGAGTATTCTTTTGCTTAACAATGAAAAAGAATTGCGCAGCAATAGCGGGTTAAAAAAGATCCTAAAAAAATTATTTGAACTAAAGGCAAACGGTTCAGAAGAAGAATATATCTACGGTCTGCAACGTTCAGTAGCCTTGAAGAAAATGATGGTGAGGGTGCTGGATAATATTAACGCTTAAGGAATTTTCATCTTATTGGTCCTGTAATCATTTTTTATGTTCTTTCTTTTGCTTGTGCAAAGTCCTTATGTCTTTTTTGCCGGTGCAAACCTCCCTGAATATGCTTTATTAATCGTAACTTATTTATTCAATCGGTTTGTGATGAATGAATTTCCACAGGAAATTGTCGACTTTGATAACAAGGCTAAAAAAATATTTTTTTCGCTTTACGAAAATTTTGCACAATCTGCCAAACAATTGGACAGGAAAAAAGATGAGAATGTTTTTCAGCAACAACAAAGTAAGTATCTGAATACGTTAAAAACCCAGCTTGAAAATTTAGCCCAGGAGTCACTGAATAAAAACAGTTCCTTAAAAAATATAAATCTCCTTAATAAAAAACTGAGGGATGAGATCAACGCTTATTTAAATGAGTTCATGCAAAAATCAAGATCGCTATAAAATTCAGTTTGAACAAAAGGGAACCTATTGGCAACTAGTTGAATGTCGTTACAAACCTGTAAAACAACAATATTTTTTTAAACTCTTTATTGGTACATTGCTGTAACTTTCACTTCAATAAAGGGAATAAAGATTAAACATTGAAAGTTACTACCAGCACGGTTTCGGAGATTTTATCACACCTGCGTCTCAATTTTCTTAGCGACAATTCTTTGCGTAAGTATACAGAAGAACCTTTTCGTTCAGAACTCTTCAGCTCCGATCAAATGGGTCGCCATGGTAGAGTATTGGCGAAGTCGCATAAAATTCAAAAAGGTTTTTCATTTGACAAACTTTTGAAAAGACTGGAGGACAATGAAAGAACATTATTGGAAGTACGCAATCTTCTTGTTGAAAGTTTAAGAGCTGATAAAACAATTACACCTGCATCAGAATGGCTACTGGATAATTTTTACCTCGTAGAAGAACAGGTGGTGATTGCCAGGAGACACTTACCGAAAGGGTACAGCGAAGCACTGCCATATCTCGCCGAGGGCATGTCCACAGGTATGCCCCGCGTATATGATATTGTTTTGGAAATTATTGCACATAGTGATGGACGGGTTGATGTAAGTAGTTTAACGAGTTTCATTGCCAGCTATCAATCCGAAACGACACTTACGCTTGGAGAATTATGGGCGATACCTATTATGCTTCGGCTGGCTGTGATCGAGAACCTGAGAAGAATAGCAGGTAAGATCGCACTCGATGTCATCGATCACAATCTGGCTGATCATTGGGCGGATAGAATGATTGAGACCGTAAAAGAAAAACCCGGAGACCTGATCCTTGTGATTGCAGATATGGCCCGTTCAAAACCGGCACTGGACAGTCACTTTGTTGCCACCTTCACACGTAAGCTACAGGGAGTCGGGCCATCACTTGCTTTGCCACTCAACTGGATCGAGCAGCAATTGGCTGCATTAGGAACGAATACCAATGATCTTGTGTTGCAGGAAAATCAGCGACAAGCAATTGACCAGGTATCAGTGCGCAACAGCATCGGCACACTACGCTTTATTGGGGCAACCGACTGGCGGGAATTTGTTGAAACACTCAGCAGTGTTGAGCAAGTCTTACGGCAAGACAAAACCGGAACATACCCGTTAATGGATTTTGCGACAAGGGACAGTTACAGGCACGTGGTAGAAAGAATTTCAAAGTCAAGTGATCTTAGTGAAACTGAAGTGGCACAAAAAGCAATTGAATTATCGCAGCAACATAAAAAAGAGGATCTCGACTCCAAAAGAAAAAAGCATGTTGGCTATTATTTAATTGATAAAGGATTAGGAGAAGCTGAACATGCTTGTGGAATGCATTATACGTTACGCCTGAAGATCAACCGGGCTTTTGCAAAAATTCCAGTATTCACCTATATCTTTTCCATTTTTTTTCTATCCATTGTATCTGCTGCGTGGTTATTTTATATCGCTTACCAGCAGGGTAATCATGACTGGCAAATTTTAACCATTGTTGGATTATTTTCTTTTTTGGGTTGTCTGCAGCTAGCCGTTTCACTTGTTAACTGGCTTTCTACCGTGTTGGTAAAGCCCCAACTTCTGCCACGAATGGATTACTCGAACGGAATTCCAACCGAGTGTCGCAGCATGGTTGTTGTTCCCACTATGCTAACAAGTGAAGCTTATATTGAAGAGTTGATTGAAGGATTGGAGATACGGTATCTCGCTAACAAGGAGGATAACCTGCATTTTGGCCTGCTAACGGATTTTATGGATGCAGACGCTGCTACTATGCCGGACGATGATCTATTAGTGGCATTGGCGAAAAAAAGAATTGAAGAATTAAATGAAAAGTATACGAGCCCCGAATCAAATACATTCTATCTTTTTCACCGGCCAAGGACATGGAACCGAAGAGAAAAAAAATGGATGGGGTATGAACGTAAAAGAGGAAAGTTATCAGCATTGAATGCTTTTTTAAGAGAACGCAGACAAAATGATTTTTCCCTAATTGTGGGTGATCTTAACATATTGACCAATATAAAATATGTAATAACGCTGGACTCGGACACACAGTTACCGAGAGAATCTGTTTGGAAGTTTATTGGAAATATGGCGCACCCATTGAATCATCCTGTTTATGATCCAAATAAAAAAAGGGTGATCGACGGTTATGGAATTTTACAGCCACGGGTGGAACCAAGTCTTCCTAAAACTGGTGCCTCCTTGTATTTAAGAATGCAAGGGAATCTATCCGGTATCGATCCTTACACTAAAGCATCTTCGGATGTGTACCATGATCTTTTTGGGGAAGGTTCTTTTATTGGAAAAGGAGTTTATGATGTGGATGTATTTGAAAAAGTATTGAATGGCAGGTTCCCGGAAAATCGCATACTAAGCCACGACTTGCTGGAAGGGTGTTATGTACGATCCGGCCTGATAAGTGATGTTCATTTATACGAAGAAAGTCCTTCACAATATAAAACAGATGTGCAAAGACATCATCGATGGATCAGGGGGGACTGGCAAGTCGGTTCATGGATGCTTCCTTTAGTACGGGATGGCAAAAGACATTTAGTAAAGAACAGGTTATCGGGATTGTCAAGATGGAAAATATTTGATAACCTCAGGCGAAGCCTGACACCACTTGCATTGACCTTATTACTTTTAATAGGTTGGAGTATACTACCTCTCCCCTGGTTGTGGACTGCAGTGGTTACCATTATTGTCCTTTTACCATTAATGGCAGCGGCTACATGGCAACTGATCAACAAACCTGAAGAGATCACAATTACTTCCCATTTTATTGAAGTAGGTATCTCCGTAAGAAATTTTTTGATCCGTTTTGTTTTCGGTTTAGCAATTTTGCCATACGAAGCATATAAAAATACCGATGCTATTCTACGCACCACCTGGCGCCTGGTCATCTCGAATAGAAAATTACTGGAATGGGTCCCTTCGGCAGCTACAACCCGACTTCGTACTAACAGTCTCGTTGCTGTTTATGATGAAATGGGAATCGGACCTTTTATAAGTATCATCACCATTACATTATTAATATATTTTAATCCTGTTGCATTTTTTGTAGCGATCCCGATACTTTTACTCTGGCTTTTAGCGCCAGCAATTGCCTGGTATTTAAGTAAAGAAGAAAAAGAAAAAAAGGCAAATCTCTCCGAAAGCCAAAAACTGTTTCTTCATAAAACTGCACGTAGAACATGGTCATTCTTCGAAGAATTCGTCAAAGCGGAAGAAAATTGGTTACCGCCGGATAATTTCCAGGAACATCCAACACCAGTCATCGCTCATCGAACTTCCCCTACCAATATGGGACTGGCATTATTAGCAAATTTGGCTGCTTATGATTTCGGATACATCAGCGGAGGGGAAATGGCAGAAAGATGTAACAGCACACTGAGTACAATGCGAAGGATGGAACGATATGATGGACATTTTTATAACTGGTATGATACTTTATCATTAGTACCGCTTCATCCTAAGTACGTGTCTACCGTCGATAGTGGTAATCTTGTTGGTCACTTGCTTACATTGCGGCAAGGACTACTCTCACAGGTAAATGAACCCGTTTTTAAAAAAAGTGTTTACGAAGGATTAATAACAACTTTAGAGATCGTCCAGGAAAATTCGGGCAAGCGTCCTGTGGTAGAGATCCAAAAAATCGAAGCATTATTGTATGCTGCATTTAATGATAACAATAATTCATTAAGCAATACAAAAAAATATTTCGATGAACTCAGTGTTCTTATTAATGATCTGTCGCTAATACCCGCAAATGGCGAATTAAAAAAATGGATATCCCAATTATCCGTTCAATCTGAGAAAATTCATGACGACCTGTTCGACCTGGCGCCCTGGATAACCTTATTACCTGTACCTGGAAATTTTGAAAAACTCTATGCCCTGGATGCTATTCCTTCTCTTCATACGATTCGTGATCACTCAAAGTTTTTGGAAACCATCAATTTTTATCAGCAAAATGATAACGAT
>JBIOVR010000374.1:0-2506 GCA_044867875.1 Chitinophagaceae bacterium | reverse complement strand
TTCTGCCAGCGAAGCAGCAAGAGAAGAATTTCCTGATCATGATATTACGGTGAGAGGCTCTGTATCAATCGGGCGGCGTTTAAAAGATCCGTTGGCAGAGTTGGTTAAGATAGATCCGAAATCTATCGGTGTGGGACAATACCAGCATGATGTAAATCAGCTGATGCTAAAGAAATCTTTGGATGATACAGTGATCAGTTGTGTGAATGCCGTAGGCGTGGAAGTAAATACTGCTTCCAAACAATTATTGTCCTATGTTTCCGGTTTGAGTAATTCGCTGGCGCAAAATATTGTGGAGTACAGAAATAATAATGGCGCATTCAAAAGCCGCAATGAATTAAAAAAAGTTTCAAGACTTGGTGATAAAGCATTTGAACAAGCCGCAGGTTTTCTGCGCATACGAAATGCCGAAAACCCACTTGATGCAAGCACTGTGCATCCGGAGACTTATCATATTGTAGAAAAAATGGCTTCTGATCTTGATTGTTCTATAAATGACCTGATAACACAAGCAGAACTGCGCAAAAAAATTGATCTGAAAAAATATGTGACCGATACTGTGGGGCTACCAACACTGCAGGACATATTGAAAGAACTTGACAAACCCGGTCGTGATCCGCGGGAAGTGTTTGAAACATTTTCTTTTGCTGAAGGCATTCATACCATGAATGATCTTAAGCCGGGCATGAAGTTACCGGGCATTGTTACCAATCTCACCAAGTTTGGTGTTTTCGTAGATATTGGTGTGCACCAGGATGGTTTGATCCATATCAGCAATCTTGCTAACCGATTTATAAGCGATGCAACGGAAATTGTAAAAGTGCAGCAGAAAGTTGAAGTGACAGTACTTGAAGTTGATATTGCCCGTAAGCGTATTGCCCTTTCTATGAAAGATGATACAAGTGGAACGCTAAAACCACGAAAAGAAAAAACAAGTTTCGTAGAAAAAGAACCGGACACCATGCAGAGTGCATTGTCTGCCCTAAAGAAAAAGTTTGGGAGGTAACCTCGGTAGGTCAACGAAAAGGAATAAAGCGAATTGGTAGTCGCTTTTGTGTTTGCGCCGTAACAATTGAAATGGCGAACATCACTTCGTTGAAAATCAATGACCATTTTTTGGAAAAAGGATTTTTCTACGGCGTATATTTATGTGTTGGCTGCAAGCTAGAGCAACCTTTTTTACTAAGAATTAAAATAAATTGACATGAAGGCTCTTTTTACTATTATTATAATCAGTTTTCTTTCATTAGTCGGCAAGGGACAAAGTTCTCAAGATAACGAGGCGATAAAAAAGTGGTCATTGCTTTTCAGGACGATTTTAACGAAGGTAGCTTCAAAAATGCCGAAGCTTATTCAACATCTGATTGGCGACACATCAATCCTGGAGGAGGTATTGACAAAGGACGTGACAGCGTTTTAATAACCGTGCGAGCTGTTCATAAAACATTTCTAAAGGGAGTTACTATGAAGACAGAAGCTATGGATATCCGATTCCTTACTCCCGATGTGGCGATTGCTGACGTTATCCATAAAGTTGATACTTACACAACTCCCGATGGAGTAAGACATGAAAATGAACGACACATTAAAACCTATGTGGTCGTCAAGAAAAAAGGACAGTGGCTTTTAGCTCAAGACCATAATACTGTTATACAAGGTTCCAATACAGCAGCAAATGAAAAATGATTTTTTAGATCCCTGACTTCGCCGCCAGCAGCCAACAAGAGGTTTTCTGCTATGCTGGCTTTAGAACATATCCTGGCCGACATATCGCTGATTAGCTGCAGTCCCAGCTTCACGAACATAACCGAGCTTTGGAATATACCATCAGCTTTCTATCTTTACCCAGCGACAGTACCGGGCAACAGCAACACAGACTATCAGCACAGCAGAAAGCCCTGGACGTTGGCTGTAATGCCGTGAGACCGTTTACATTATTGAGTATAGCAACAGGGTAGCTGAAAACTAAATAGAGTAAGCAAAAAATAAAATTTACCCGACATGAATGATAACCCTCCAAAGCGGCCGGCCAGGTTCAATGCGGTTTGGTTGCTGATCGGCATGACGTTCGGAATTATTGGCGGCGTGGTTCTGAAAAACCTATCGGTCGGCATCAGTATGGGCATCTTCATTGGTGTGGTTTTCGGCTTCGCGATACCAAAGAGGCGTCCGTGAAAAAATGAAAGCAAATTTAACCTTATTAGTTTTGTCGATTCTTGTGTCTATTTCAATTTTCAGTTGTACTGAAAAAAAGGAAACACCCAAAGAAGCTACAGCAGAAGAACTTTTACAAATGAATAGAGATTTTGTAAAGGCATTAAATGCAAAAGATGCAGTAGCGGCAGCTAATTGCTACACTGAGGACGCTACTTTACTTCCTCCAAATGAAGCACCAGTTAAAGGACGAGCCAATATTCAAAAATATTGGGAAGGAGCAATTGCAGCAGGAGCATTTGATGCAGAAGTTGCGACAACAGAAACAGGCAGTAATGGCGACTTAGGTTAT
>JBIOVR010000373.1:0-43106 GCA_044867875.1 Chitinophagaceae bacterium | reverse complement strand
ACGAAACTGCAATGATCAATGAGGCAGTTTGCGATCCTTTGATCCTTGAACTAATATCATCGAATACAAGCTGGCAATTATAAACAAGATCGCGGCGGGATCCTTTATAAATATTCAACTCAGGTGCTTCTCCATTCTTAACAACAAAACGATATTTAATACTTTCAATATCAACAGTACCATGAGAGTCAGAAAAATTATCATAGTTCAATGAACCAATTCGGATACCGTATTCATTTTTCAAAACAGACTTTGTTTTAAGTAATCCTTCATCATCAATGATCAGCATTCTCCTTTCTTTTTCTGTTTCCACTCTTGCTGTATGCAAATCTTTTTTGTAACGCAGTTTTAAAACAGTTTTATCATCCTCTTTTAAAAGATAATCCTGTTGTCCCGGAAGCTGTCTTATTGAAACGATATTCATGATGCAGTTGTTTTTGTGGGATTATGAATATATAGAATATCAAAACTCAAAATACTTGCCAGGCAAAAGATAATAATAACTTAATCTGCGATCAGTCTAGTTTGTTGAAAAGACAAAGTTTTTCTTTTGTGAACAACTGTTCGGAATATCTAAAATCTTCGTAGATAAAAAATACAGTCTATATAAAAAGCAAAAAGCCGCTTCTCGGTTCAAAACGGCTTTTGACAAGGGATCAGTAAGTAATTATGCTTGTTGTTCCTTTTTTAATTTATCGGCTTTCTTTTGCAGTCTTTCCTGGCGTTTCTCTGCTTTCTTCGTTCTTTTATTGATCTCTGATACCAGCTCTTTACTGGTATTTTTCAGGAAACGGTTCATTTTCTTTTCACCCAATAATTCTTTGTACGGGATTAGGGAATGATCAAGACGATTATGAATTGTTTCGAATAGTTGTTTCTTAAAAGACTTTTTGCCATCAATTTGCGGTGTGTCCATATGATTAAATATTTAATGAACTAATAACTTAAAGATAATAATGAGAACAATTCACCAATGTTAAGTTTTTCATTTTTCGATAAACTAACAACTAAGAAGGTGCTCTGTTTGACCGAACTCCTTGTAAATAAATGCTATACCAGTACACAATAAATAAATAAAAAAGGCGACGCTTGGAAAAGAATCGCCATCATACACATGAGAAATTCTACTGCTTATATTACTTATGTTGCTTCCCGATATTTTTTTTGATATTGCGAAATTGCAGCAGCTATGTAAAGCGATTCTTAATATAATATGAATGAATGATTAAATTGTTTTTAAGATATAACATGCAACAAAAAACTAATTGAAGATAACCAGCTTATGATTTTGCATACTAATTAAAGGCTTAAGAACATTAAGTGCTTTGCTCAATCTTATGTTTTACTTTCCGCAATCCTTTTTTCATATAATGCTCCCCGTCTGGCCAAAGCGTTTGCCCTTTTGTGATCCATGAAATACCGAATGCTTCCACTGCAACAGTTTCCAATGCAAAAACCACAGGCATATTCCTGAGTGACGGCGGGTCTATAATAAAATAAAGGATCATCAATGCGATGCTGATCAGCATCGTCCATCCACAGATCATGTAAACCAGGTTCCTTTTTTCTTTTTGCTTTTTCTTTCGCCCATCAATTAAGTAGACACTATTAACGTCCTTCTTCCGAAAATAAATAAGTGAGATAAGTGCTAATGAAATAAAAAAAAGCGCTGCGAAAATAAAATGCCACTGAACAAGTCCAAAAAATTCTGGTACTTCCTTTCTCACTTTATGTATGCTTAAAGAATTACCCATCGTTGTAGCCGTTGGAAAAAATGCAACACCGATCCCGCAAAAACCGGCAACCAAGGTCAATGTACGTTCCCAGAAACGATCATATCCTTTATAGGTCAATAAAAAAACACCAATCACACTTAAAAGAACAACAAAGAGATCGCCATTCTTAGTATAATAATATTCGCTGATAGAATGTTCCATCACTTTATCCTGTTCACCCTTCGGTGTAAGCAAGGTTAACACGATCGGTAACAACATCCCCGAAATACCGATCAGGTTTCGCAGTGTCAGGAAGGAGATCACCAGTTCGTTACCGGATTCTTTTTGTTTGTCTGTTTTTTCAACAAGCGGTAGAGTGTTTGTTTCTGTCATGCGTTTATAAAATTGGATCTGGAGTTGACCATTATTGACTATTAAAAGATACGGAACAACCCATAGTTTTTATAAGATAAAACAGAATGTTATTAACGTTAAGAAATAAAAAAACCGTCCCAATGAGATTGGGACGGCAACTGCATGAGGAATCAACTTACTAACCCCGGAGAACCGATCCGGGATGTTGTATATATATTGGATGGATAAGAACTGGTTGCAATTTGGGATACAATTATTATACCAGCGTTATACTGCGATTACCAAACTGTTAATTGTGGAAAATAAAAGCCGGTTCTGTGAACCGGCTTTTTTATTTATGGTTAATGGAATTTGTCTTTAGTTATAATTAAATTTTGTCCATCCTTTCCACCATGTTGCCAACGGTCCTCCCGGTGCAACACCACCCCTGAATGTAGCTGTCTTATCAAAGAACAGATCACCGGCAAATTTTGGATCACTAAAATCAGCAGCATTAAGAATCTTTTGATTCCCATTAGAACCTGCAAAAGGTGTCGGATCCCATGCAGTATAATTAAATGGCTGGATCAGTTTAGCATCTGAGGCATTTGTTAAAAGATCATTACCATAATAAGCATTGGTGAACCAGGTTGTCAATGATGCCAGTGAATTAATATTAGTTCCGCCAGTGCCTGAAAAAGCAAGATGTGCAGAAGCTGTGGAGTTACCATTTCCTGCAAGAGTTACATTGCGAAGGCGCAAACTACTGTCTTCAATATTCAAAGCAGTAGCTGTTCCTGTTGTTCCATCAATCAAAATTCCCTGCGGCCAACCCATTATGATCGAATTGAAAATTGAAATAGCTGAATTTCTTCTTATCTGTGCCCCACAACGGAATAATGAGCTACCAATATTATTTAATGTAGCACGTGGTCCAATAGCAGTGATATTACTGAATATCGCTTTTGTTTTTGGAGCAGCAGTGGTACCACTTGCGTTATTATCGCTTTCAAATGCTTCTGAAGTTGAGATATCAGCAATTACTGAATCGCGAAGTACAAGACCAAACTGAACCTTTCCGCTAAAACCATTGTCAGTATCGAAGTCATCATCCTGTGTTTTATAAGAGATCAGGTATTTGCAATTCACCGTGCCACCGAACCATTCATAAGCATCATCTTTTGCATACGCTACTTCTACATGATCTATCGTTGTACCACTGCCAACACAAGCCATCGTAAGACTATTGATCTCTTTATCTGGCTGAAAACCATAGCCTGCATATTCAATTCTCACATATTTTATTGTTCCTGAGTTATCATTATCTACAGGAGCAGTAGCAGGGCTACCGTCACCTGAACCAGCAAGACCATCGCCATTGGCATTATCAATACCACCTTCAACCTGATAAAGACCATTGATACCATTGTAACTTGCATTGATGCTTGCTCTGCCACAAAGAACAATTCCCGCCCAGTCACCTGATTGAGGATTTGGAGAAGAAGACGTAAATATGATCGGCTCGGTTTCCGTACCTGCAGCCATAATTTTAGATCCACGGGTAATTATCAGTGCAGCCACATCAGCTCCGCTAAATGCACCTTTGATAACTGTTCCCGGCTCGATTGTGATTGTATGATTACCTACTATATACACAAGCCCTTTCAAAATATAAGTATTGGCTTTATGAAAAGTAGTATCGGCATTGACCCTTCCTGAAACTGTAATTGTCTGGCCGGTACTACCGCTACCACCTCCGTTAATAATGATAACTTCTTTTTCTCCATCCATTTCAATTTTTCTGCAGCTGGTAATAAACACTGCTGAAATGGCTACTAAATAGAAGATGTTCTTTTTCATTTTTTATTTTTTAAAAAGTTTAGTTTAAAAAAGAGTAATTAAAACTTATTGAAAATGTTGTCCCTACTTTCCTTGTGAACCGGTATGCATCTGAACCCTTTTGGAATGTTTTATTATTACTTGTATTCTGATAGAAATACTGAGTCTGGTTAAGCAGATCTGAAATATTGAGTTTTATCTCACCCATCTTCTTTAAGATCTTTTTTGAAAGCTGGAAATCAAATACAGCACGTGGCGCTTCATAAGTGTCTGGTGTTCCTGCTCCGGCAGATTTATCACCCACCAGGTAAATTCTTTCACCGATCTGGTTAAATAATAAAGTGGCACTGAACCCTGGTTTTTCCAGGTCATACAATAAACCAAAATTCAAAACATAAGGAGATTGACCTTGTAGCGATCTGTCGAGATCAAAACCCAGGTCAGTTACACGGCTATAGATATAAGCTACGTTTCCCTGGAAAGTGAAATTTTTCAAAACATTTATAAAAGAAAGTTTTTTTCTGAACTCCAGTTCTGCTCCGTAGGTATATGCCTCTTCCGGGTTCTGGTATGAAAATGTACTGGCACCACCACCGCCTTCATTTAATAATTGCTCAATTGGCTTATCAAAATGTTTATAGAAAACACCCAACGTAAATACTTCTCCTGATGCTGGATATAATTCATACCGTATATCTGTATTAATAACTTTTGTTCTTTCAAGGTTAGGGTTACCCTGCACGGAAGCATTCAATTCAAAATCGTAAAGGTTCAGCGAAGCGAGTTCACGCAATTCAGGACGAACTACGGTTTGAGAACCTGACAACCTTATATTGGTTTTAGTATTCAATTTATAAGTAACATTCACCCCAGGAAGAAAATCAGTAACTCTTTTATGAGTGTGGCGATCGTCGTATGCTTTTACACTTCCGATCAGCTGATCATAATCTTCCACTCTGAGTCCCCATACTACTCTTAGTTTTTCTGTAAACTGGTTATCAGACTGAAGATATCCTGCATTTAAAATTGTATTTGCGAGGTAACGATATGTTTTACCTACTAATGCATCAAAAGCAAAAAGATTACTGCTTGCAGATCCATCGCCAAAATTCTCTGGACGGAAAATATCTCCATCAGGTAATAGCTTTAAAGCGTCATTATCAGTATGAAGATTGTTTGCAAACAGCAATGCGTCATACAGCCTGTCTTTTATTTGCAGCATGTAACCACCCTTAACCGTTTGCTTGTGGCCAAGCCAGTTGTATTTATAAGCCAAGTCACCACCGGCTGTATATATATAATCACTAAGACTTTGATAAATGCGGCTTCCACTTTGTTGTGAAAGTGTATTGGCAATAACTGCCCGCCATGGATCGGTTGTATTAATTCTTGAATAAACCAACCGGCGTTGATCAGGAATATAACCGTCGAGTATATTAAAAGCTCCATACCATTTTAAAGTAAGTGGAGTTGCCAGGCTATGCTCCCCGTTTAGTTGTGTCGTAAAAAAAACATTCTCTTTAAAAGTAGCTTCTGATCCTTTTAAATAACTATCATTCCTGCTTATGTCAGTGCCATTACGTTGAGTATAAAAATTATTTGTGTTTATATTAATGATCGATTTAAGTGATATTTTATTAAGCGGATTAAACTGCATTGAAAGGCTACTCAACGCCCCTGCAAAAATTTCATCGGAAAATCGTTGATCATGGATATCGGTTTCTATAGTTGTGTTATAATTTTGGTCAATTACATTACGCCTGTTTTGTATTTGGATGTTTTTCTTTGTTCTATTATAAATAACACCGAATGTGCCACCTAATTTTTTTCCAAATAAAGTTGTATTAAAACCTCCATTTGCCTGGAATGTCATATTTAATGGAGCCGTAGTTTCTGTTGCTGCCCATGCATTTCTCATGCCTTTTCCAATCGCAGTTTTAGCGGAATTGGGAAGTATGCTGAATTCGCTTTTTGTGGTGTAGCCTTTAGGGAAACCTCTTGTACCATCATCAATTCCCAGCCAATCCAGGTCCCCTCCCGGAGTTTTATAAAAATTATTCCATGTTGATTGTGTATTGAAACCAGTACCTATTTCAACATTGAAAAAATCTTTTGAAGGAATATCTTTTGTATTTACTTGTATCAAACCACCCGCCCATTCACCGGGATATTCAGGAACAAATGCTTTATTGATAATAATATTATCGATCATCTTGGCAGGAATAAGATCAAAAGAAAATGTTTTACGATCAGGTTCTGTACTGGTCAATAAAATTCCATTGATCATCGCCTGGTTATACCTGTCTGCCAATCCTCTTACGACAATAAATCTTCCTTCCATGATACTGGTGCCGGGTACACGTTTCAAAACTTCACCGGTAGTTTTATCAGGAGAACGTCTTATTTGTTCTGCAGAAATAACAGAAGCAACTGTATTTGTATTTTTTTGAAATTGGATCAAGGCTGCGGATGTTTCTTTCCTGGCAGACGAAGCGGTTGCAGTTACAGTAACTCCACCTAAAGTATTCTTTGCAGACTCAACCATTAATACTTGCAGTTCGTTTGCCTGGCCTGCGGCTACTTCTACATCCTGGATGGTTTTCGTTTCATATCCAACGGAAGAAATAACAAGTGTATATTTTTTTCCGATCGCAAGTGTGAGAATAAAGCTGCCATCAACACCGGAAATAGCACCAGTGTTTGATCCTTCAAATTTTATGGAAGCGCCAACAACAGGTTCGTTCTTGCTATTCAAGACCTTACCTGAAAGTTTTTCATTTTGTGAGAAGCTTATAAAAACTAATCCAAACAGGGTCGTAAGTGTGAACAGGAGTCTTTTCATTGCGTTTGATTACGACGCAAAAGAAAGACCACATCATTATGCCGGTGTTAATGGCCGGTTATGGAATTGTGAGCGTAGTATTATCTTAATGTTAAGCAACATTAGAACCTGAATTGCAGGCGGCAAGTGAAAATATTATCCTTAATATCTGAAGTAAATCCTGTTAATTGTGTTTTTTCATTTTCTACAATATCATAGTAAAACGTGATCTTGGTTTGCGAATTAAAATAAAATACATAACCGATACCTATTGTAGAAAATTTTATATCTGCTGCAGTTAAATTAGTCCCCGGTTTACCAATTTCGGTTTTACTCACTTTCGTATTAGGATCGTACCAATCGTATTTTAATACCAATTGATGTTTGGCATTAATGATATTTTGTAAAAAATAAAAAAATGCGCCATTGAAATTCCGTACATAAGTAGGCGCAGCTACACCATTTGTATTGGGCAATGATCCCGGGTTTGTTGTATTAACAGCAGTACCTGGTTGTGCGCCAAACCAATATTCGGCACGCCATTCGGTTTCACCCCAATTGTGATGAATTTTATATTGTATGTCGCCACCATAATAATTACGGGGTGCAGAACTTCCAAGATTGGATTCCGAAGAGTCAACTATAAAAATTTTATCACCACCGGAAGATGTACCCATTTCATAAACATATTTTGTTCCATTTTTCCATCCACCTCTTAAAAGAGAAAGGCCAGCGCCTAGTTCCATTTTTTTGAATGAGTAAGGTTTTAATGTTAGCCGGCTGATAAAATCTTTGTGGCTATCAAAATCGGTTGTTCCCGATTGTCCCTGGCCATTAAAAAATCCTCCATCTAATTTTAAATGATATAGTTTATGATCTCTTTTTTGAGGTTCAAATGAAAGCATTACGCCAAGATCTCTTTCTCCCGGCATCAATGTTTGAGACATTCTTCCACGTTCAGGAGTTTCACGGTATGATGAACCAAGATTAACCTCAAATCCAAACGGTCTTGCAAAAAAACCTGCTGTCATTGCAAACAAATTTTTCCTTGTTTCAAAAAGTCTTATGAACATATCCCTTACAATTACCCCTCTTTCAGTAGCGTCAATTTGAAAAGTGAATAAAACCTTAGGCATTCGCTCTTCTGTTCTCAATAAATAATCGATCTTAATTCTTGCCCTCCGGAGCATGAACCTGCTTCTTGAATATTGGGAAAAATTTCCTCCTTCAAAGGAAGGGGCTCCATCTGCCTCTGCCACCTGGAACTGTGGCTGCATATAACCTGATATATTTAAATTTTCAAATCTTTTAATAACAGGCCGAACTGTATCTTTTAAAAATGAAGAATCAATATCTGAAAGATAGCGTTGGGCCTGCAATGAAGAACAAAATAGAATTACGACTAAAACCAAGAACGTGACTCTTAACCTTATCTTAATCATGAAGTAATGATTTTTTAATACTGGTTATTAAAGTGCCACAAGTTAAAAATACCATTAATAATCTTCTGTTACCTGGTCTTTAATAAATCGTTACCTCTATATTAAGTTTATATTAATTCTGGTCTTTTATTGATCAACCTTTACCCGACCGGGTATCTTCGTAAACAATAAAAAAATTATTATGGCAGGGTTAAATTCAATAATGCAAATATTTGTTCCTAAAAACAAAGTGTTCTATGATCTTTTTGAAAAAGTTGCCACTAACTCGGCTTTAATGGGAAATAAACTCAGGGCCTTAGTATCAGAGCCCGACTTTGACAAAAGGACTGCGATCATTAACCAGATAGAAGATCTTGAACACGCCAATGATGAACTAACACATAATATTTTTACCGAGTTAGGAAGAAATTTCATCACTCCGTTTGACAGGGAGGATATTCATTATCTCGCCACTTCGCTTGATGATATTGCTGATACGATTTATGCAGCTGCCAAAAAGATCAATTTTTATAAGGTCAATCCTAATGACCTGGGTATACAAAAATTGGCAGAGATCATCGATCAGAGTGCTACGCTGGTTAAGAATGCAGTCACATCTCTCAGGGATATGAAAAATCTGCGTCAAATGACTGAATCGCTTGTCAAGATCAATAGTCTTGAGAACCAGGCAGACGATGTATTTGACATGAGTATTGAACGTTTATTTGAAACTGAACCCGATGCAAAAGAAGTGATCAAAAAAAGAGAGATATATACTGTGATGGAAATAGCCACCGATAAATGTGAAGATGCCGCGAATGTAATTGAGTCAATCATTATTAAATACGCCTAATTCATCTCCAAATTTCTTGTTTCTATAATTTCTGTTTTTTCTTACTTGAAATTTAGAAATCCTGAAATCTTTAAATAATTTCTATGACCACCTTTTTGATAGTTATCATAGCACTGGCATTGATCTTTGATTTTATTAATGGCTTTCATGATGCCGCCAATTCAATAGCGACTATTGTATCTACCAAGGTGTTGACGCCTTTCCAGGCAGTTCTATGGGCCGCTTTGTTTAACTCTGTGGCCTTTTTTATTTTTAAGGATCATGGCGTAGCCGATACTGTAGCTAAAACAGTGCATAGCAATATGATCACGCAGGATAATATGATGGTGGTGATCTTCTCAGGGCTGATCGCTGCTATTTCATGGAATTTATTAACCTGGTGGTTTGGTATTCCATCTTCATCTTCACACACTTTGATCGGTGGATTTGCAGGAGCGGCAATTGCTCACGGAGGATTTGATACAATTAACAGCGCCATAATTTTAAAAACAGCAAGTTTTATTTTCCTGGCACCTGTTGTAGGAATGATAATGGCTTTAATAATCTCTTTATGGTTTTTAAATTCATTTAGAAAAGGTCATATTCCTAAACTTATATCAATTGTGATCATACTATTAGTAGGTCTTTTTCTTTATGAAAACATGGAGTTTGATGCTGCCAAGTTGACTACGCATTATGAATCCTATCTAATGAAGGTGATCTTTTACTCAAAAAACTTTAAGTGGATATTATTAGCATTTATTATAGTCATTATGGCTGTCTTTACGTTCTACTTAAATACGTTAAATGCTAACAGATCTAATCAATGGTTTAGAAGATTGCAACTTGTGTCATCAGCCGCTTTTAGTATTGGTCATGGAGGTAATGATGCCCAAAAAGTAATGGGGATTATTACTGCCGCATTGATTGCAGGTGGGACAATACCTGATTTTAAGCACATGCCTGTTTGGGTACCGATGGCTTGTTATGCTGCTATTGGCATTGGCACTATGAGTGGCGGATGGAAAATTGTAAAAACAATGGGTACAAAAATCACCAAAGTAACACCATTTGAAGGAGTGGCTGCTGAAACTGCAGGTGCAATTACATTGTTTGTTACAGAAGCATTAAAAATTCCTGTTAGTACGACACATACAATTACCGGTGCGATCATGGGAGTTGGCGCTACAAAACGTTTATCCGCTGTACGTTGGGGTGTAACAGTCAATCTTCTCTGGGCATGGGTCTTAACTATACCTGTAAGTGGCTTACTTGCAGCAGGTGTTTATTCTATAGTTAAACTTTTTTTCTAAGCTTATCTCTTCTCTTTTTCCGATTTTTGCATGATAAACATTTTTATTCATGGTGAAGATCCTTGTTACAGGCGGTTGCGGATATATTGGCTCTCATACCCTAGTCGATCTGATTGAGAATGGCTATGATGTTATTTCAGTTGATAATAATTCAAGATCACATGCCAGCATGCTCGAAAGAGTGGAAAAGATCACGGGGCAAACAATAAAAAATTATAAAGTTGATCTTTGCAATTTTGATGACACATTTGCCATCTTCCAGGAAAATACTGATATAAGAGGCGTTATTCATTTTGCTGCATATAAGGCGGTAGGTGAATCTGTGGAGCAGCCTCTTATGTATTTTGAAAATAATCTATACTCGCTGATAAATCTTTTAAAATGCGTACAGGATTTTGAGATCCCCTGGTTTGTTTTTTCATCATCATGTACAGTTTATGGCACACCCGATAGCAGTCCTGTTACTGAGGCTACATTACCCAAACCTGCGGAATCCCCTTATGGTTATACAAAACAAATGGGTGAGCAAATTGTAAATGAGTTTGCAAAAAGTGCAGCAGTTACTAAATGCATTTTATTGAGATATTTCAATCCTGTTGGTGCACATCCTTCAGCGATCATTGGTGAAATGCCCGTGGGTAAACCACAAAATCTTTTCCCGGCAATTACTCAAACAGCAATTGGAAAATTGCCCGGCATGATCGTTTATGGTAGCGATTATCCAACACGTGATGGAAGTTGTGTAAGAGATTTTATTCATGTGTGCGATATCGCTCATGCCCATACTTTGGCATTGGATTATATAGCTGAAGGAAAAAATAAATCTCAGTGCGAAGTATTTAACCTGGGGTCAGGGAATGGTGTAACTGTGTTAGAAGCAATCAAAGCATTTGAAAGAGTAAACGATATTAAACTAAATTATACGATTGGGCCAAGAAGGCCGGGAGATGTAATATCAATTTACGCAAGCAATGATCTTGCTAAAAATTCGCTGGGCTGGGAATTAAAATATAGTCTCGATGATATGGTAGCTACAGCCTGGAAATGGGAGCAACGCCTTAAGGCTGATGAAACAGTATTTGCAGGCAAACCCGGAGAATTGAATTGACAACCGGCAATTTCAACGCAACCCTTACTTTTGCCCCAACCTATTTTATTAATTATGGAAGTACTGGAACAAAAATCAAACATGCTTAAAGAAATTCTATCAACTGGTAATAAAGATACACGCAGTGGCTTTGGTGATGGTATTGTTGAAGCTGCAAGAAAAAATTCGAATATCGTTGCACTTACTGCAGATCTTGCCGGCTCATTAAAATTGAATCAATTTATTAAAGAATTTCCTGATAGATTTTTTCAATGTGGTATTGCTGAAGCAAACATGATGGGGATTGCAGCAGGATTAACGATAGGTGGAAAAATTCCATACACAACTACGTTTGCAAATTTTTCAACTGGTCGTGTGTATGATCAAATCCGCCAGTCAATTGCATACTCGGGTAAGAATGTAAAAATATGTGCCTCGCATGCCGGAGTTACTTTAGGAGAAGACGGCGCAACACACCAGATACTTGAAGATATTGGTTTGATGAAAATGTTACCGGGGATGACTGTGATCGTTCCCTGTGATTATAATCAAACCAAAGCTGCAACATTGGCGATCGCCGATTATGTAGGGCCTGTTTATTTACGATTTGGAAGACCTGTTTGGCCAATATTTACGAAGCAAGAGGATTTTAAGATCGGTAAAGCACAAATATTTTCTGAAGGAACTGATGTTTCAATTTTTGCTTGTGGTCATCTCGTTTGGAATGCAATACAAGCCGGTGTTATGTTACAAGAGAAAGGCATCAGTGTTGAAGTAATAAATATTCATACAATAAAACCGCTTGATGAAGCTGCGGTTGTCAATTCAATTCGTAAAACAAAATGTGCTGTAACTGCTGAAGAACATAATATCATTGGTGGATTAGGTGATGCAATTGCACAGTGTGCAGCAAAGAATTTTCCAGTGCCGATCGAATATGTGGGAACAAAAGATACATTTGGAGAAAGTGGAACTCCTGCACAATTATTAAAGAAATATGGATTAGACGTTCCGGATATAGTTGCAGCTGCTGAAAAAGTGATGGCAAAAAAATAACTTCAAAAATATTCCTATGCTTAACCGTTGCTTCGAAGGCGACGGTTTTTTATTGTCCAATAGAATTATTGAACGATAAAGTGATTGCGACCCTTCGTTTCGCTCTGGGTAAACTGCGACACTATTGCTTCATAGAATTACTAAAGATGAACACTTCGCTTCGCTCTGTGCAGGTTGTGCGTCGCAACAGGCGATGCTATGAAAAACTAAAGCTGGTATAACAAAATAAAAAATTATATTTTTATATTGTTGAACAGGTTAAACGCTTCCGTATTCCAATATTCTAAACCTGATTAAAGACCGAACCAATGGCCCTGACAACCTTAAGCGATAGTGAATTGCTCGTAGAATTCCGTAACCCGGTTACAAAAGAAAAGGCGTTTACATACCTCATTAAAAAATACCAGGAAAAATTATATTGGCATTTGCGTTGCATGGTGGTTGATCATGATGATGCAAATGATGTACTACAAAACGTAATGATAAGAGTTTGGAACGGGCTTGAGAATTTCCGTGAAGACAGCCAGCTTTATACCTGGCTTTACAGGGTGGCTACCAACGAATGTTTAACTTTCCTGGAGCAGCAAAAGAAAAGGTCATCGGTGTCACTAAGCGATGTAGAAAGTGGGCTGGAAAATAAGATAAAAGCGGATCAGAATTTTGACGGTAATAAACTGGAGTGGAAACTTCAACTAGGCATACAGCAACTTCCTGAAAAGCAGAGAATTGTCTTTCAGCTAAGGTATTATGATGAAATGCCTTATGAAGAAATGAGTAGAGTGTTGGAAACCAGCGAGGGAGCTTTAAAAGCCAGCTATCACCACGCGGTTAAAAAAATAGAGGAATACATTAAGAATCATTAAACTTACAAGGCCAAAAGCCGTCTTAATTGCGGTAATGACAAACAGGAATACCATATTGAATGAATTAGGGAATTTGGGGAGTGTGTTAGCAAATCACGATCCTCAAAACTTCTATGCCGTGCCTGCAGGTTATTTTGAAGGTTTGGCTGATCAAATCCTGAATCGTATAAAAGCTTTGGAAGCTAGTAATGCTAAAGACGAGTTATCATATCTATCTCCTTTCCTTAGCAACATTTCTAAAGAAATGCCTTATTCAGTTCCTGCCGGTTTTTTTCAGGATCTGAGTGAAGATGTTTTGAAAAAAATAAGTGAGCATAAAGATCACCAGACAAGCAAAGAAGAGATCGAAACTTTATCACCATTACTTAGCAGTTTAAAGAATAAAAATCCTTATTCTATACCTGCAGGATATTTTGAAAAACTTGAAACTGGAGTTGAGAAGAAAGAAACAAAAGTAATTTCAATAACAAAACGCAGATGGTATCGCTTAGCGGTTGCCGCAGTTATAATTGGAATAGTTGCAATTAGTGGTTTGGCTATATTCAAATCGAAACAGGTTGATCCGAATAAAAATCCACAGGCATGGATCGAAAAGAACGTTGATAAAAAAGTAAATAAAAATAATTTAGATGAATTTGTAAAATTAGCTGAAGGCGAGTCGATCAATGTTACTTCTGAAAAAGATGATGTAAAGCTTGCCGAGATAAAAGAATTAATGAAAGACGTTCCTGAAAAAGAGATAGAAGACTTTTTAAACGATGCTATAGCTTTGGAATCAAATGCTGACAAAGATGGATCAATGAATGATTAATGAAAAACTTTCTATTCATATTAACCTTTGCATTGTTGACTGGCTTTTCTTCAAAAGCCCAAAGCGATGAACATGATAAAATCAGGGATAAAATGACAGAGTTTATCCAGAAGAGACTTGATCTTACCCGAAATGAGGCCGAAAGATTTACACCCGTTTTTATCCGTTACTTCAGAGAATGGAAACAAACATTGCAAGAAAACAGAAATGATGGTCTTGTTCGCCAACAGAGAATTATTGAATTAAGACTTCGTTACCGCACCGAGTTTCGTGACATTGTTGGCGAAAAAAGAAGCAATGATGTTTACAAACAGCAAGACGTTTTTGTTCATGAAATCACAAAGATGAGAGAGGAACAGATAAGGGCCCGAAGGGCTGACATACCTAAAAAAGGTATTCAAACCTTATTACAATAGAATTTGATCTCGGTGTTTTTCATAGATTAGCAACGGCCATTCCAATTTTCGGAACGGCCTTTTTTTTATTGCAGATTTATGATTTCGAATCGTATAAATTATATCTTCAACTAATCTAAAATTCAATCACAGGATTTTTTACATCGTGATAAAATAAGAATATCCACTTTTCCTGTTGCCCTTGTTCCCACCAACTTCTTCGTAATTCCATTGCTTTCTTTCCATCATGATCATATTTCGCTACAAAGCGATGTTTCATCTGCTGAAGTTGGGGAGCATCATCACCACCAAAAAATATTACTTTATCATTTTCTTTGTTCCAGAAAACCTGGTGGTACAGCGAATGAGCACCGGTTACTTTATAATGTATATACTCATCAATTGTTCCTCCATCATCTTTTAATAAAACGACTCGCTTCGATCTTTTTAATACTTCTAATTCTTCAGTAATAAATGAAGGAAATCCTTTTTCAAAAGCAAAACTCAATTCTTTTTCTTGCAGATAAAACAGAGCATTAGGGAAACTTAATTCTTCGTGGTTTGTTCCAAAAGAAACTCCCCCCGCATGATCTTTATGTAAATGGCTTAATAAAACTTTTGTAATATCTGATGGGTTAATGCCTGCTTCAGCAAGGTTTCGATGTATTTGAAGTCTACCATCTTTTTCAAAACCAAGTCCGGTATCAAGCAATAGAATATCTTTTGAAGTTATGATAATGAATGGCTGAATTTCCACTAATAAACTTCCGACAGGTCTTTGTTGCAGATCGTGAACATCTTCATCAAAGGGAACAAAGAGCTTTGTTTTATCGATCGTAAATGTGCCTTCACTTAAAGGAATTATTTTCATGAAACGAATTTCAGCTAATTACTGTAATTAGCGTAAAACCATTTGCCGGTCGGCATCCAACCGTATAAGAATAAACAAAAGAATTGTGTTTGTAAGTAAAGAAGTGCCTCCATAGCTAACGAAAGGAAGAGGTATACCAATAACCGGCGCAAGACCAATTGTCATCGCAAGGTTGATGACAATATGAAAAAAGAAAACTGCTCCTACGCCATAAGCATAACACCTGCTGAATACACTTCGCTGTCGTTCTGCAACTGTTATTATTCGAAATAATAAAACGAGATAAAGACCTAATAAAACTAAACTGCCTATAAATCCAAAACCTTCACCAATTGTACAAAAGATAAAGTCAGTTCTTTGTTCGGGTACAAAATCAAAACGTGTTTGTGTGCCTTTAAGCAACCCTTTACCAGAAAAGCCTCCACTACCAATAGCGATCTTTGATTGCTTTACATTATAATCTACATCCTTCTTACCCAGTGCTTTTGCTTCATCGCTCCTATGTGCTTTTTTATATTCATTCGGAATATCCTTACCAATAGTGCTGAAAATCCTTTCAACCTGGTGTTCTTTCAAAATATGTTTGAAGGCGAAAGGAACCCCAAACCGTTGGATACCTATACATAATAATCCGATAAGAATAATATTGACAAGCAGAGACCTGTTTCTTTTTACCTGGCGTCGCATAATAAAAATAATAAACACTGTTACGGCCAGGAGAATAATTGCGAGTACGTTTTTTTCAACAAGTAATGTTGCTACAACTAATGTCCCCGCTGAAAATCCAATTATAAGAACAGCGGATGGCAACCCTTCACGATACATAACAATAAAAAATGAAAGATAAACTAACGCCAAACCTGTTTCGCTTTGCATGATGCTAAAGACGGCTGGCAATAAAGCAATTCCCGCTGCTATAATCTGTGATTGTGTTCGCCTGAAATCAGTTTCAGGTCTTGAAAGATATTTTGCCAAAGCAAGACAAACACAAATTTTACAAAACTCAGCAGGTTGAAATTGAAAGCTGCCGCCAACTTTAATAATAGATTGCGTTCCTTTTACGCTTGACCCCAATGGAAAAACCAGAAGGATCAAAAATATACCTGCGGCATACCAAAGATTAGCAGTGGCCGGAAAAAATTTACTGTCAGTAAGAAGTATGAACATGCCGATAACTATCGACACAACAAAAAAGTAAAACTGACGGCTATAATCTGTTTTAAATCTCAGAAATGTTTGTATGACATTATCACCGTCATGATACGTCACTCCAAAGATCGCCATGACGCCAATTGCTGATAACAGGAACCATAGCCATACAAGACTCCAGTCAACTCCTTTTGATATTTCAGGATTGCGTTGACTCATGATTGGGCTAACTGTTTTTGACGGTAAGTTCTTTCATTATTCCAAATAACTATCTCATCTTTTCTATTTTGTTCTCTTTTGTTTTTATCTTTTTTAGAACCAGGTAATGAAAGACTTTCAAAAACATACTTCTTTATATAAGAACTGTCCTTTGTCATCTTGAACCATTGAAAAGCTCTTATAGAATCGTCTACTTTTTGCTTTCGAATATAATACTTGGGCATCAGGTTGGTATTTGAGATTCTTTCGAGATCTTCTTTGCTTTTTGTTTGTAAAGTATCGTTCAGAAATTTTTCCATTAATATCCTGGCAATAGGCCCGGCCCAGGTAGAACCAAAGCCTGCATTTTCTACTGTTACCGCTATAGCAATTTTTGGATCTTCTTTTGGTGCAAAACAAACAAACATAGAGTTGTTAGGCAATTCAAGTCTTTTTCCATCAAGAATTGTAAAATTTTGAGCAGTACCCGTTTTAGCGCAAATATTTATTCCGGGAATTTTTGCAATACGGGCAGTACCTTCTTCTACGACATCCTGCATACCGTTTTGTACAGCATCATAAGCATCATCAGGAATATGAGTTAATACTTCGCGTTTTTGCCTGTATTTATTCATCAATGGAGCGTCTTCTTCTGTCTCATCATCTATCTTTTGAACAAAATGTGGTATATAATAATAACCCCTGTTAGCAATGATACACATCGCATTTGCCAATTGAAGCGGGGTAGCAGTCATCATATCCTGTCCAATTCCAAGGGTTAGGTTAGTACACGAGTTCCATTGTCCACGATATTCACGATTATACCTTGCTGTATCAGGAATATTCCCTTTGTCTTCACTAGGCAGATCCAGCCCGAGTCTAACTCCCAAACCGAAAGCATTCATGTAGTCATGCCATTTTTGGTAACCCTCCTTTACGTTTTTATACTTGTTGTTGTCAACAATTAGCCGATAAGTATTACAGAAAAAAGAGTTGCAGGAATGAGCAATTGCGAGACGCAAGTTTGCGGCATGACCGGCCCAGGTTTCCAAACAACCTACTCTTTTACTACATGCATAATACCCCCCACTGCAGGCTATACCACTTCGGGGAGTTATCACACCTTCTTCCAATGCGATCAATGCATCGATAGGTTTAAAGGTTGAGCCGGGTGGATATTGTCCTTTGATAGCACGATTTAGTAAAGGAGCTCTGACATCTAACACTAATTTTGTATAGTTTTTACTTTTATCCGGTCCTGTTAGTTCATTCGGATTAAAATTTGGGCCAGAAGTCATTGCGAGAATACCACCTGTTTTTGGATCGAGTGCAACCACGGAACCAACTTTATTAGTCATTAATTTTTCCGCCAGTTGTTGCAATTCTATATCGATATAAGTTCTCAAGCCACGACCTGCAATTGCAGCTGTATCTAATTCACCTTTTTCATAGGAACCAACCAACCTGTTTTTATTATCCTTAATTAAATATTGTACGCCTCTCTGCCCCATTAGTACTCTTTCATATACTGATTCTAATCCTGTTTGTCCCACATAGTCACCCATTCTATAAAATGCCTCAGAACCTTCTATTTGCTTTGGAGTCACTTCAGCGATATACCCAAGTAGATGCGCAGCTGCATTGAAAGGATAAACTCTTACGGGCCTTTGTACCAAAACAAATCCAGGAAATTTCCAACTGTTCTCTTCAAACCTTACTTGCATTTCGGGAGTTAGCAGGTCTTCAAAAATGGAAGGGCGAACGGCAGTGTTCTTAAATTTAGCATCAAGTATTCTTCGGTTAAACTCTGCAGTATCAATATTCATCATTCTGCAAAAATCTGTAGTATCAATTCCTTTTATCTCCGCAGGAGTTACCATCATATCATACATAATGGTATTGTTCAATATAGCTTTTCCTTTACGATCGAAAATGATCCCACGTTCCGGGTACACGATCTTTGGATAAACAGCATTATCCATTGCCAGTTTCCTGTATTTATCCGAAACAACCTGGAGATTGAATAATTGTGCAAGTATCAAAAGAAATGCAACAGAAAATATGAGTCTGACGATACGGCTTCTTGATTGGTTAAACACAGGCATAAAAAATATACGAGGTAAATTGTACGCAGTACAGTTGCAAATTACAACGAAGAAGTTGTTTTTAAAATGGAGTTGCTATTATTTAATTTTCTATTATAAAATTGATAAGCAGTTATGCGGTATTGGTTCGGTACTTCAACCTTCTTGGAAACAGAATTTCCGCAGTAAAGATCAGTAGTATGCTGATAGCCGTAGTCGAAACTACTTTTACCAGAAAATCGAGAAAATTGCCAACTTCAAGCCATTCCAGCAACAACAGGTAACCATGATGTAGCAACGAAAGCGCAGCTACATACACGGCATAAGGTGCCCAACCCATTGCTTTTGCAGAAGGCTCGTTGTAATTAAATTCAGAATTGTCCTTGGGGATCAGGATATTCACGATAAATGGACGGAAATAAGCGATCAATACACAAGCGGCTGCATGTAACCCGGGAGTGACCGTAAAATAATCGTACGACAACCCTGTAAGAAAGCCTACTACCAATAACCAGAATCTTGAAATGGAGAATGGAAGCCAAAGGATAAAAAGAAAATAAATTACAGGAATAATAAATCTATGTAATGCCGGCACATTATCGAGTATAAATACCTGCAATAAGATAAAGAAAACGAATCGAATTATATTTCTCAGCACAACATTCATTGCTTCCTTTTATTTAACTCATCTACTTTTTTTTGTGTTACTTTATCCAGCGTCACTTGTTCTTCCCTTTGCAAGTTTTCTACAACAAAAACCTGTTGCAGATTTTGAAAATTAGCAGAAGGTTTTATCCGAAGCACATAAAAATTGGTACTCTTATCTTCCACTATATCAGCCACTGTACCGATCATCCAACCTGGAGGATAATTATAAGAGTTGATACCAGTAAGCACCGTATCTCCTCTTAGTACAGAATCACTCTTAGGAATATTTCTTAATGTTAAGTAAAGTGGACTTTGACCATCCCATTCTACTCTCCCATTATTCCGGCTTTTTTTCATCATGGCACTTACTGTACTTTGTACATGGAGCAAACTCATGGCCTGGCTAAAATTCTCACTCACACCAACAATTTGTCCCACTACACTTCCATCCGAATTAATAACCGCAATATTATCTTTAATACCTTGATTTGAACCGCGATTGATCTGGAAATAATTCTTCTGGCTGTTGATAGAGTTGCTTATCACCTTAGCTTCTTTAGCCAAATATTTTCTTAGCAATTGAACCGTATCATAACGAACAGTATCTGTTATGACATGAGAGGCGGTATCCACTTTTACAAAATTACCGGGTAAGAGATTCAATAGAGAGTCATTCATTTTATGGATTCGCAGATTCTCTTCTTTCAAATGAAAGTAATCATCAACGTTGTCATATTTTGAATTGACGTATCCGGTAATTTCATTTGCCTTTCCGAAAAAAACAGCCCGGTGATATTTATTATAACGAAACAACATGGAAAGTGCAAGCACCTGCAACAGCACAAAGCTGATAAAAGTGAAATACCGGCGGATGAAGAGAAATACGTTACGCATAGCCTATCCTAAATCCTTTCAAAAGAAAAGGACTTTGAAGGTCGTTTATAAATTGAAGATTCATATTTAAAATGATGTTAAGCCTTGCCTTAAGGAAGGTTTAGAAGGGTCGCATTTATCTCATAACAAACGGATACCTATCGTAGTGCTTTAATGCAATGCCTGTGCCACGCACCACACTTTTCAGTGGATCATCGGCAATATGCACGGGTAATTTGATTTTTTGGCTTAATCTTTTATCTAATCCTCTTAACAAAGCTCCACCACCTGTCAGGTAAAGTCCCCGGCGGTAGATATCGGCAGCCAGTTCGGGAGGTGTTTGTTCCAAAGCCTTTAAAATTGCTTCTTCAATTTTGAAAATGCTTTTATCTAAAGCTTCAGCTATTTCCTGGAAACTAACCATGATCTGTTTTGGAATACCTGTTACAAGGTCACGACCATTTACAGGAATATCGTCAGGAGGGGTTTCAAGGTCTTTCATTGCTGCGCCAACTTGTATCTTGATCTGCTCGGCGGTTCTTTCACCGATCAATAAGCTGTGATAGCGGCGCAAAGCTTCCATAATATCAGCAGTAAATTCATCACCGGCGATCCGAATGCTCTGGTCGCAAACGATACCCGCAAGTGCGATAACAGTGATACCCGTTGTACCACCACCAATATCAATGATCATATTACCAACTGGCTCTTCCACGTCAATGCCAATTCCAAGCGCAGCGGCCATAGGCTCATGAATAAGATAAACTTCTTTTGCGCCAGCTTGTTCAGCACTGTCGCGAACAGCTCTTTTTTCAACTTCTGTAATTGAAGAGGGAATGCATATCATCATTCGCCAACTTGGGGGAAACATTGGTTTTTTTGTATAAACCAATTTGATCAGCTCACGGATCATCAGCTCTGCTGCGTTGAAGTCGGCTATCACACCATCTTTCAGCGGACGAACTGTGCGGATGCTTTCATGTGTTTTCTCGTGCATCATCAAAGCTCTTTTACCCACAGCAAGCACTTCCTTGGGATTGTTGCGGTTTAGGGCAATGATCGAAGGTTCATTTACTACAACTTCGTCGTTATGTATGATGAGGGTATTGGCTGTACCCAGGTCGATGGCAATTTCTTGTGTAAACCAGTTAAAGAGTCCCATTTATGAGGATTGGATTTAATGTGTGCAAAGTTGGGTGAATTGTTTGAATTAGCAAAGCGAAAAGCCTTGACAGCCAATATTTTTTTAGAGGATAGGACATTTTGCAATTTGCTGTTAAAAGAATTTCTTCATGGGGTCGGCTGCAGGAATTCTATTAAACATCGTTGCGTCGCACTCTTTTACTTCCTGCAAGTCTACTCGGCAATTATAGAACGAAGATACCAGCTATTTGTTATGAATTCCGAAAAGAGAATCTTCCTAATTTCTCATTCATGGTTGTGTGAAATCAAATTGATTAACTTCAATTCATGCGTTTCATCAACCGCACAGTTATCATTCTTTCGGTTGTTAGTTTGTTTGCAGACATAGCAAGTGAAATGATCTACCCGGTCGTTCCTGTTTATTTAAAAGAAATTGGGTTTTCTGTTTTACTCATTGGCATATTAGAAGGAGTCGCAGAATTTACTTCCGGTATCAGCAAAGGGTATTTTGGAAAACTAAGTGATGAAAAAGGAGTTCGAATACCATTTATAAAAGCAGGATATCTTTTTAGTGCGATCAGCAAACCCATAATGGCAATGCTTGTCTATCCTTTGTGGATCTTCTTTGCAAGAACCCTTGATCGCTTTGGAAAAGGATTAAGAACTGCTGCAAGAGATGCATTACTTTCTCAACAAGCAACTAAAGAAACTAAAGCCAGCGTATTTGGTTTCCACAGAGCGATGGATACGGTTGGCGCAGCGATTGGGCCGATCATTGCATTAGTGTTTCTTTATTTCTTTCCAAAAAACTATTCCTCGCTTTTTTACTTTGCATTCATTCCTGGTATTGTTGCGGTATTGCTGATCTTTTTAATTAAAGAAAAAAAAGAACCTGTTTCAACTTTACAAAAAGGAAATTTTTTTTCATTTCTTAAATATTGGAAGGTTGCGTCAGTAGAATACAAAAAACTTGTAGTCGGATTATTATTGTTTGCATTGTTCAATAGTTCAGATGTGTTTTTATTATTGATCACAAAAGAAGTTACCGGAAGTGACACAACAACAATTGCAGCTTATATTTTTTATAATTTAATTTACGCATCTGCCTCATTTCCCTTGGGAAAACTGGCTGATAAATTTGGGATCAAAAATATTTTTATCATCGGGTTAATAATGTTTGCAATAGTATATGGAGGCTTTGCTTTTCATCCATCAGTGGTAGTGATCTTTATTTTATTTTTTATTTATGGTATTTATGCCGCAGCAACAGAAGGCATTGTAAAAGCCTGGATCACGAATATTGCGCATGATACAAATACTGCAACAGCGGTGGGGTTTTATACATCTTGCCAGAGCATTTGCAGTTTACTTGCGAGTATTATTGCCGGGTTTATCTGGTCACAATTCGGTCCTTCATTTACATTTGGCGCCACTGCTTTTATTGCGTTTTCTGTAATAATTTATTTCCGATTGAGTTTCAGGAAGAATTGATTTCTCATTATCATTTATCTCTATTCTGGCACGAAAATGGGGTTGAAACAGTAATTAAAAACCAATTTTTTATGAGGAAGGTATTTTTATTATCTGTAACCCTTTGTTTATTTTTCTTATCGAATGCGCAAAGCAAAAGCACTCACAGTTCTTCTTACCGGTCAGCACTTGGAGTAAAATTCTGGGATGGTGCAGGTATCTCCTTCAAACATTTTTTTCAGGGAAACAATGCTGGCGAATTCATTGGCTATTTCTGGAATCACGGTTTCCGCCTTACCGGTTTGTATGAAATCCATGGAAATTTTGCAGATGCTCAAGGCTTGAAATGGTATATCGGTCCCGGTGCCCATGTTGGGTTTTATGATTATTATGATCATCATAATAACCATATTGATGGCACTTTTTTTGGTATTGACGGTGTGTTAGGTCTTGATTATAAATTTAAAGGTGCACCTATCAATGTTTCTATCGATTGGCAGCCATCATTTGAGTTTGGAGACTATGTAGGTTTTGACCACTATGGTGGGATCGGAATTCGTTACACTTTTTAAGGCTCTATAGTTTTTAGCTATAAGGTTAATTGTGAATGAGGTATTTTCTTAATACCTCATTCTTTTTTTTAACTTGTCTGTCTTTAAAATAACCATCATGAAAAAACTACTGCTCCTATTTATTGTATTTAATACCATTACACTGCTATCTTTTTCGCAAGATGAGTTTGCAAAAATCCAGGCCGACTTCGAAAAGATGATGAATGATCCCAAAAACATTTATGGCAAAAACAAAGCTGTTGGAAAATATTATGACATCCGTGGATTTAAAATGTATGTTGAAGTGTATGGACAAGGAAAACCATTATTATTTATTCATGGCAATGGAGGTTCAATAAATAATTTTACAAAACAGATCCCTTATTTCGCAAAGAACTATAAAGTGATCATAGCGGATAGCCGTGCACAGGGAAAATCAGCTGATCCAACGGATTCTCTCAGCTATGAAATGATGGCAGATGATTATGCGGCTTTACTTGATGCAATGAAAATTGATTCCGCATATGTAGTTGGTTGGAGTGATGGTGGCATTGATGGATTATTGATGGCCATTCGTCATCCTGAAAAAGTAAAAAAACTGGCAATAACAGGAGCAAATCTTCGTCCTGATACAACAGCAGTGCCACAAGAAGTTTGGGATATGGTGACACCGATGTATACCGGGCTAAAAGCGAAGCCAGATAAAAATGAAGTGGAAAAAGGCGGCTATAAATTATTAAAGCTCTTAGTTGAAAATCCGCATATCCCGATAAGCGATCTTCAGAAAATAAGTTGTCCTACATTAGTGATGGGTGGAGATCATGATGTGATCAAAGCGGAACACACAATGGAGATCTATAAAAATATTCCAAATGCTTACCTATGGATATTGCCAAACTCAGGGCACAGCACACCGATCGTTTATTCAACTGAATTTAACTCTAAAATAGATACCTTCTTCAAAAAATCTTACAGGAAGATCGAAGGAGCAGCAAGGTTTTTTTGAGAATTCATTGATGAGCAAATCCCAATCGCATTTCCATTTCATTGGATAGCGTTGGCAGTCTTCTTCGCTCGATAAGAAAGCTATTCAGCTGCGCAATTTCTCTGAAGATATAATGTTTATCAGCTGCGGCTTTTAAATAATCTTTACCTGAACTTCCGCCAGTTCCAATTCTTGTACCGATCATCCGATGCACCATATTCATGTGGCGATAACGCCATGAACTTAATTGTTCATCTATTTCTAGTAAACAATTTAATAATTGAAAGGGTTGCTGCAATAATGGATACCCACGGTAAAGCATAATGAATAAGGCGGCTCGTGATGCAGAAGGAGAAAGTTGAACGTTTAAAGTAGAAGATTGAATGTTACTAAAGAAAACTTCATCAAGTGCAGATAAGTTTCCTTTCTCAGCATCTGCAAGACTTCCCTGGTAACTTTTGCGATATATCTGCCAGAATGAATTTGGATCATCAGATAAAGCTGGCGCCAATGGCATTCTTTCAAGCCAACTATTAATAAGTTCCAGTAATGACTTACTGCCTTCTGCGCTTTTAATAACATCAACATGTTCTTTTTTTAATTGGGCTGTATAGTATTCTTTGCCGTGCCTGTTGTCAAACTTCAAACCCAGTTTTGCTTCAAGTTGTTTGAATTGCCAGCTTTGAAAACCCGATGCTGGTCGAAGCATATCACGGAAATCAAGAAAATCCATTGGTGTCATTGTCTCCATAATATCGATCTGGTGAACAAGCACTCTTAAAATAGTAACGCAACGATTAAGGCGATGAACAACAGTTTGCAGTTCGGGTGAATTATCATTCAATGCTGGTTTATTCATGATCGTGGCCACAGCATCCACTTCATGATGAAGCTGCTTGAACCAAAGCTCATAGGTTTGATGAATGATGATGAAAAGCATTTCATCATGGGCAGATAAATTTTGTTTATCACTTTCCGGGAATTGAGAATTAAGTATTCTATCAAGCTGCAGGTAATCGTGATAGTGCATGTCGGCCATAAAGAAGTTTGTGCAAATGTAAGACGTGAATGGTCAATGGTGAATGGTGAATTTTATCTTACAGATGACACGGATTTACACAGATCATTTTCTGTGGAGATCTGTGAAAATCTGTGAGAAAATAAAGCTGAATAGAGTTGTTGCAGTACAAGAGTGCGACGCAAGAGACGATGATAAGAATTACTGTTGCTGGTTAACAAATTATCTCATTCAAACTCATACCCAATATCCCTTCTGAAAGACATGCCCGTAAAAGTAATATTTCGCAATTCCTCTTTTGATTTTTCAACGGCTTCTAAAATTGAATCACCAAAAGAAGTGATACATAGAACACGGCCGCCATTTGTTACTGGCTTTCCATCTTTTGTTATAGTACCGGCATGAAATAAAATACTTTCTGCAGAGTTGACCTTATCGAGTCCATGAATGACATATCCTTTTTCATAATCACCTGGATATCCGCCGCTGACCGCCATCACTGTACATGCACAGCGATCATCTTCTTCGATCTTTATTTTATGAAGTTCTTGTTTGGCCGCTGCCACTAACATTTCAAGAAAATCATTTTTCAATCGTGGGATCACCACTTCTGTTTCGGGATCACCCATGCGACAATTGTATTCGATAACATAAGGTTCATCGCCGACCTTAATTAATCCAAAGAATATAAAGCCACGATACTCGAGACCATCCGCTTTTAATCCTTCAATTGTCGGCTTGATAACTTTCTCCTCTACATTTTTTAAAAAATCTTCATCGGCAAATGGTACAGGGCTTACCGCACCCATGCCACCAGTGTTTGGCCCGGAATCTTCTTCTCCTGCTCTTTTATAATCTTTTGCTTCGGGTAACAGCACATAATTTCTTCCATCTGTCAAAACAAAAACAGAAAGCTCGATGCCCTGTAGAAATTCTTCGATCACAACTTTCTTGCTTGCATCGCCAAACTTTGCCCGTTGTATCATCAATTCAAATTCTGCTAATGCTTCAACATAATTCTCACAAATAACAACGCCTTTGCCGGCAGCTAATCCATCTGCCTTTAATACGATCGGCAATTCGTGTTTATTAATGTAAACAACACCGTCTTTATAATTATCCAATGTAAATTCGCCATATGCAGCAGTGGGTATCTTATGTTTATGCATAAATGCTTTAGCAAAAGCTTTACTTCCTTCCAGCTCCGCCCCGGCTTTTGATGGACCGATAATATCAAGATCTTTTAATTGCGGATCACTTATCAAAAAATCGGTGATGCCTTTTACTAAAGGTTCTTCGGGGCCAACGAGAACGAGATCAATTTTTTCATCGATGCAACATTTTCTTATTGCATCAAAATCATTCACACCAAAATCAAGATTATTTCCGCATTGAGAAGTACCTGCATTGCCCGGAGCAATAAAAAGTTTTTCGCAAAGTGGGCTTTGGGAAATTTTCCATGCGAAAGCATGTTCACGACCGCCGGCGCCAAGTAAGAGGACACGCATATTGGATCTGGTTTAAAGCTTTGCGAATATCGGGTAAGAAAGTTAAAACAGGTAGAGAAAATTTGCGAGTGACGGATTTTGTTTATTTTGGCCAAATCTTCGACTCTGATTAGTTAACTAAAAACGATTGTATGAATCAAGCACCAAAAACTGGCAAGCACCCAAGAGGGTTAATGGTTCTTTTTTTTACTGAAATGTGGGAACGATTTGGTTACTACCTGATGGTAGGCATCTTATTACTTTATCTAATAAGCGATACCGGGAAGGATATGCCAAGGGCTATGGGTGCCGATATCGTTGGGACTTTTATAGCACTGGTTTATTTAACTCCTTTTATCGGCGGACTTATCGCCGACAGGTATCTTGGTTATATAAAATCCATTTTTCTTGGAGGCTCATTGATGGCTGCTGGTTATTTGTTGCTGGCTTTACCTGATAATATTACCATGTATATCGGTTTAGGATGTATTATAATTGGTAATGGTTTTTTTAAGCCGAACATTTCTACTCTTCTTGGTAATATGTACAACACAGATGAGCTTAGACCATTAAAAGATAACGCCTATAATATCTTTTATATGGGTATTAATATTGGTGCATTGGTGTGCAATTTTGCCGCTGCCATTTTAAGGAATAGAATAGGTTGGGGTGCCGCATTTTCAGCAGCGGGTATTGGTTTGATAATCGGATTAATTTGGCTTGCTTTTAATCTGAAATATGTAAAACATTATGATATAAAGAAACCAATGCAAGCTGGAGACATGCCTTTTTCAAAGATCTTCGGTTCTGTTTTTTTACCAATGATCGTATTTGGAATCATTGGTTGGTTCCTTCCTGGAAATTTTATGGGCTCCGATTCGAATGACGCATTTATTCTTGCATGTATTCCTGTTATTTACTTCTACACAAGATTATGGTTAAAAGGAAATGCTGAAGATAAAAAAGGAGTAGGCGCATTATTATTCATATTTGCCATCTCCATCATCTTCTGGACAATTTATAATCAAAACTCAACAGGTTTAACGATCTGGGCAGAATCGCATACAGATAGATCGATCCCAAAATTTATGGAGCAACCTGCAGATGCAGTTTATACACTCCAAAATTTAACTACTTCACCAAGAGAGGTTGATTCATTAGATCAATACATGAGAGTAGTAACTGATGCTTCGGGAAATGCATTAAAAACAATGGGGCCTGATCCTTATTTTGTTAACCTGCCTAAAGAAAAATGGCCGCCCGATGGATTAGCCAAAGTTGGTAACACAGAACTCTTTCAATCTATCAATCCTTTTTTTATTGTTGCATTTACACCTTTATTAATAATGTTCTTTGCATACATGGCCCAGCGAAACAGACCCATTTCAACTGCCAGGAAATTTGCATGGGCATTGATCATTTCAGGTCTTAGTGCATTGGTAATGGTATTTGCAGTCATGTCTGTTCCCAGCATTTACACACATAAGGCTTCGTCAATGTGGTTATTCCTGACCTACGGAGTATTTACAGTCAGTGAAATTTGTTTAAGCCCGATTGGTCTTTCATTTGTTTCCAAGCTGGCTCCTCCGAGATTAACTGCATTGATGATGGGAGGATGGTTCTTATCAACTTCATTAGGAGGAAAGGTCGCTGGAGTAATGGCCAGTTTCTGGGATAAGATACCAGATAAAAAAGTTTTCTTCGGAGTCATTACTGCTGCTGCGATACTCGGAGGCTTATTGATCTTCTCCAAAATAAAATCTTTGGAACAAATAACAAGAGATAAAACTGGTTCTGCATAGATACATTTAATTTTTTCTGGAAAGGTGATGTTGTATTGACATCACCTTTTTTATTTATCTTACTTTAAATTAAAACTAACTGCTATGGCTGATCAGCAACCTGCTTTTAAACCATTTGTTTCTCCTGAAACAAATATGGCTGAGTTTACAATTAAATCTGTTTTAACCGGCGCCGCATTTGGAATTGTATTTGGTGCCGCTACTGTTTATCTCGCATTAAAAGCTGGTCTTACTGTTTCTGCGTCTATCCCCATTGCTGTTATTGCCATCACTCTTGGAAGGAGGCTTTTAAAAACAACCATTCTTGAAAATAATATCATACAAACAACCGGCTCAGCAGGTGAAAGCATAGCGGCCGGTGTTGTATTTACACTTCCAGGCTTTTTGTTTTTAAGTGATCCGGCAAATGCCAACTATTTTAATTATTTCACCATTTTGATACTTGCTATTGTTGGTGGTATTCTCGGAACATTAATGATGATACCGCTTCGTCGTTCTTTAATTGTAAAAGAACATGGAGTCCTCCCTTATCCTGAGGGAACAGCTTGTGCATCTGTATTAAAGGCTGGAGAAAAAGGGGGAGAGTTTGCAAAAACAGCTTTTATGGGTTTGGGATTCGCTTTTGCTTATGCCATGCTTCAAAAAATATTTCATGTGATTGCTGAAACACCTGCTTTCATGACAAAGCAGGCAAATAAATTTTTTCCATCCGCAAAAGTTAGTGGTGAAATAACTCCCGAGTATATGGGTGTTGGTTATATTATTGGACCGAAGATCGCAGGTGTGCTTGTAGCAGGTAGTGTATTAGCATGGTTTGTTTTTAATCCACTACTCGCATCATTGATCAGCCCGGACATAATTGCGAATCAACTTATAAAACTTGGGTATTTAAAAGATATTACCACAGCTGGCGGACCCGGTGGATGGGATCCTGTAGCTCATACTTTCAATGACTGGGCAGTTGCTATTTACCGTGCTTATGTTCGGCAAATTGGCGCAGGTGCAGTTGCGGCAGGCGGATTTATTACTTTAATAAAAACAATTCCAACGATCGTCTCATCTTTTAAAGGAAGTATCGGTTCGTTGAAAGGTGGAGCAGGTGGAGAACAAAGTGTAAAAAGAACTGACAGAGATCTATCTATTAAAATAGTTGGAATAGGCAGTCTTCTTCTTGTTTTAATAATTGCATTGATGCCTGGTAATTTTATCCCCGGCGATAATATCGGAAGTAAATTATTGCTCGGATTGCTTGTAATTATTTTCGGAGCTTTCTTTGTAACTGTTTCTTCACGCATTGTTGGCTTGATCGGTTCTTCAAATAATCCCATCAGCGGAATGACGATCGCTACTTTAATGGGAACCTGTTTGATCTTTATAGCAGTAAAATGGACAGGTCATATTTATGAACCAATGGCATTAATTGTTGGAGGCATGATCTGTATTGCCGCTGCAAATGCGGGAGCAACTTCACAAGATCTGAAAACCGGTTATATAGTTGGAGCAACTCCTAAATACCAACAGATTTCATTGTTTGTCGGTGCTATTGTTTCATCATTAGCTATCGGTGCGACTATAAAAATTCTTGATACACCAACAGCAGACATGGTGGCGCAAGGAATTCATCATGCTATTGGAACAGATAAGTATCCTGCACCACAAGGAACATTAATGGCAACCCTGGTAAAAGGGATCCTTTCATTTAATCTTGATTGGCAATTTGTACTTGTAGGTGTGTTTATTGCTATCGTTATGGAATTATGCGGGATCAAAGCATTGAGCTTTGCAATTGGCCTTTATCTTCCTATTTCTACAACACTTCCAATTTTCATTGGTGGTGCAATTCGTGGCTTTGCAGAATGGAAAAATAAAAAACGAAATGTCCATGTATCACCTGAAGAAGAAGATCTTGGTAAAGGAAATCTTTTTGCTACAGGCCTGGTCGCGGGAGGGGCTATCGCCGGAGTAATTGGTGCATTTCTTTCAGCAAGTGACTCCGTCAATAAAGGATTAGCTAAAGTAAATGCGGAACACGGCATTACTGGATTTTTTGGAGGTGAAGGCTATAAGTGGTTGGGCGTTGCTTTCTTCGCTATTATGGGATTTACTTTGTACCGGGTCGCAATTGCTAAAAAGAAAAATGCGTAAGCGATCATGATAAAATTTAAAAGGCACTGATTGACAGTGCCTTTTTTTATACAAACTTCAAATAATCATATTTCTTTTTGAGGATCACCATGTCATCTGCAGCTAACCAGTTTTTTAAAACAGTGGCATAAACATTTTTAAAATCAACTTTGTATTTCAGATCACCTTCATCAAGATCAGAAAGATCAGGCATTGGATTGATCAATCCTTTCTCTTTTATTCCGCCACCAATTAAAAACATATTATTAGCTGTACCATGATCTGTACCGCCACTTGCATTTTGAGAAACTCTTCTTCCAAATTCAGAGAACGTCATTAATAATACATCGTCGAAGCGTCCATTTTCTTTCAGATCTTTTGTAAATGATCTCACCGCATCATTCATTTCAGTAAATAAACGCTGTTGCTGAAATTGCTGGTTGATATGTGTATCAAAGCTACCGTGAGAAACATAATACACTTTTGTATTTATATCAGAGAAGATAAGTGATGCAATTGTTTTCAAATTCTGACCTAATTCTGTTTTTGGATATTCAGCTTTTGAAGGATGAAACTTACTTTGTTCAAAAATATAATTGGCAGAAGAAACTGTTTCAGATAGTGTCTTATATAGATAATCAACTGTCTGTTCACCTGGTTCATCTTTATGTTGCTGCATTACATCTTTAAAAAAACGCTGGTTGGCTGTGCCAAATAATCGTTTCGGATCTTTCATTGCGATTGCTTTTGCCTCCTCTCCTTTCATTGAAAGACTTAAGGTATCATCAAGCTCCAGTGCATAAGTTGGTTTATCACAGCCTTTGCATTGTGCATCAAGATAACGACCGAGCCAACCTGTCGTCCAATACTCTTTGCTTTCACTACCAGTATGCCAAATATCCATGCTGCGGAAATGTGAACGATCAGGATTTGGATAGCCAACGCTATTCATGATGCCAAGACTTCCATCATCATATAATTCTTTAAATCCTGTGAGTGCTGGATGTAATCCGGCTTCATCATTTAATGATAATACTTTTGATTTTTCAATTCCTATTCTTTGTCTTGATTTATAATAAATATCATTTCTATACGGAATGACCGTATTCAATCCATCATTGCCACCGCTTAATTGAAGTATTACCAAAACCTTATTTCCGGGCAGCACCATATTTCTTCCTTCAAATGCTTTTAGGAATTTTGGCACCATCAGCGATGCTGTGGCAAGTGAACCAACCTGGAGAAATTCTCTTCTTTTAATAACCATGACAACTATTTTAGATTTTAGATGACGATTGCAGATTATAAATCTAAAATCCGCAATCTGAAATCTGCAATTAACACAACTGGTATTCCGGCGTACTCATCAGTTGCAATGTTGCCGACTTAATAAAACTTTCTTTGCTTCCTGCATCGGAATATTGTTTTATTAATTCGCTACTAACCCCACTTTTCGTTTGTAATAAATTTGATGCTATTGAACCTATCAGTTGATCCTTCTGTATTTTTTCAAAATGTCCCATATATTCTTTCCAATCAATAGTTGCCCTGATGACGCCTCGCTTACCATAACCCATCGGCTTGGTTCCATCTTCTCCTGTTTTTCTTCCCATCATCTGGTCATCATCATCTTTCGTTTTAATATTTAATTCATCTACATCGTTTATCAATTGCGGAAGACGCATACGAAGCATCAGGCTGCTGCTGTCGATCCATGTTTTGCCACCCGGCCAACCCGCAACATTTGGCGGGTAAAATAATATTTGACCCAACGCTCTTTGTAAAAAAGTCAATGCTTCTTCATGCTCTAGTTGCATTGGCAACATCCGCTGAATGCCTGCGATCAATTCAATTGGTGATTTTATTTTGCTACCAATATTTTTTTCATCATAAAACCAATCACTGGTAAAAATATCTTCCATCAGTTTGCCGATATCATAAGTACTTTGATAAAAACGATCGGCAAGCCAGTTCACTTTAGTTTCATCAATACTGTCGTTTACAAAAAATTTATACACTTTTTGCGTGATAAACTTTGCTGTTTGTTTTTGTGACAATAATATATCCAATACTTCATCGCCATCATAATTCCCAGTTTTACCCAACACTGTTTTTGAACCATAATCATGCTGCATGCGCCGGAAAACAAATTGGCCTTTTAATCCTGCACTCCAACCTGTGAATGCACGAGCTGCTTCTTTAATATCATTTTCTGTATAATTACCACGACCAAGTGTAAACAGTTCCATCACTTCTCTTGCAAAGTTTTCATTTGGATGATCTTTTCTGTTTTGCTGGTTATTCAAAAAATTCAGCATCGCCGCCGATTTAGAAACTTCATGCAGCATATCACGAAAACTTCCAAGAGCATTGCGACGAATAATATCCAATAAACCTTGCTGATAAAATACATTTAGGTTGCGACAAGCAAAATGTCCATGCCAGAAGAAAGCCATTTTTTCTCTTAACTGCGCATCTGTATTTACAAAAACATTTAGCCAGTTAAGGTTTAAGCTCTTTACACTTTCGCGTTGCTTCTGCTGGATCTTTTTTTTATCCTCTTCCTTTATTTCTTTCATCTTTTCCTGGCGACCCACTTCATCAATTCCAGCCCATAGACCTTTAAGAAAGTCATCCGCCACATCGATATACTCTGGTTTTTTAGAAGAAGCCTTTTGCAACGCCTTATACAATTGTTTAGAGGAAACCAGGGAAAGATCAACCAGTTGTTCGACGGCGGGACCAAAACCAGCCCGCCACATCAGGTGCTGATTTTTGATTTGATTAGCCAGGGACATTAAAAAGATTTTTGTTTAGGACAAGTAATAACCTGCAAAGTTTAAACCATTTATCAACCCGTACTACGATAACGCTAAATCGCAGATGATATTATTTTGAATTTGGTTGTCAAAAGCAATGGAATTTATGAGTTGGGCGGAAGAAGAAATGCAAATGCCAATGGAGTAAAGAAGTTCCAGGCTGTTTAATTAGCAGTTTTAATTTTCATAAACAGCGTTTTTAACGTTTCATTTATCTCCACACCGTTTTTATTAAACAAAACATTTGCTTTTGAATAAGCTATTCTTTTTTCGATGTCCGGGTGACTGCTGATCCATTCCGTCGGCTCACCACCAGTTTCTGTTATTTCTTTTTCTAACAATTCAAATAAGTGGATAAATCCGTTGCAATCAATTTTTCTTTCACTTAATATTTTTATACCGTTCAGATCAGCATCTTTCTCCAGTTTGCGGGAATAACTTAATCCTTTCAGATCATCGGCACTACTAACGATCACATTGCCGATAGTACCCACATCGCCAAAAATAATTGATATAAAAAGAGAAGATGCCTGTTGCCGGAACAATGCCCTTGTAGTGTGTCTTTCATTTACATGGGTAAACTCATGCGATAGTAATGCAGCAAGGTCTTCATAACCATTCATGCCTGCAATTATTTTATCGTACACAATAATATTACCACCAGGCATTGCAAAAGCGTTCGCCACATTTTCTTTAACGACTGTAATGCTGATATTATATTTTGAATCAATATTGAGCTCTCTGAAAAAATCATTGATATAAGCTGTTTTTTCTGCATCAATCGTAAAGGTTGGTTTTATGGCATCGTAAATACCATCCCCCAATCTTTCTTCATAAGAAACAGGAACCCGTTTTGCTAATCTTTCTGCAAGGAACGGAACCAACCAAATATAAGCGGATACCAATATCACAATAAACACGGTCAGCATCCGGATCATTCTCCACTGATTCTTACTCATGAACCTGCCCAGCCATGTTCTTTCTCTTTCTTTTAAAATTACTTCCAGTTTATCGGCAAATTCTTTTTCATTTACTTCGATCGTTTGAATAGGATAAGTTCCACAACGAACTATTGATTGACCTCGTTTCCAGAAATTATCGCGAATGATCTGCTCGTAGGGCCAGTAAACGATTCTTGGCTCACCATGCTCATTGCGCAACCCAATGCTAATTCTATCTTTTAAAAAAAGAATAGTGGCTTCTTGTTCTTCGCCACCTTGCGTGTAGTATTTTCCGGTGTATGCGTCCATTCACTAAATAGATTCTGCGCCAAAATAAGATTGAAGTGGCAAAGGAATTTTTATTCCATTAGCAGTTTGATTATTCTCTAACAGACAAGCAACGATGCGTGGCAATGCAAGAGAGCTTCCATTGAGTGAATGTGCCAATTGCATTTTTCCATTGCTGTCTTTAAAACGAATTTTCATCCTGTTTGTTTGAAAATTTTCAAAGTTGGAAACAGAACTTACTTCCAACCATTTTTGCTGAGCTGCGCTGAACACTTCAAAATCATAAGTAAGTGCAGATGCAAAACTCATATCACCGCCGCAGAGTTTCAAAATTCGATAGGGTAATTCCAATGTGTTTAATAATTTTTCAACATGGCCCACCATTTCTTCCAATACCTCGTAACTTTTTTCAGGATGCACTAATTGAACGATCTCCACTTTGTCAAATTGATGAACTCGGTTCAAGCCGCGAACATCTTTTCCAAAACTTCCCGCTTCTCGTCTGAAGCAAGGAGAATAGGCTGTCATCTTTATTGGAAGATCTTCTTCTTTCACTATTTCATCCCGATAAATATTTGTAACAGGCACTTCTGAAGTTGGGATCATGTAAAAATTATCGGCCTGCATGAAATACATCTGTCCTTCTTTATCCGGCAATTGACCTGTACCATAAGCCGTGGCCTCATTTACCATAAATGGCGGAAGATATTCTGTGTATCCAACTGCAGTATTGAAATCAAGAAAATATTGGATCAATGCTCTTTGCAGTTTTGCGCCTTTGCCTTTATATAAGGGAAACCCACTACCAGTAATTTTAGCGCCTGTCTCAAAATCCACGATATCATATTTCTTTATCAGGTCCCAATGTGGTAATGCATCCACTGAAAGTTTTGGCTCAGTCCCTCCGGCTCTTACAACGATATTATCTGCGGGTGTTTTTCCCGGTGGAACTTTATCTGATGGAAGATTCGGAAGTTTCACTAATACATCCTGCAATTGCTTTTCAACAATAGCAAGACGGTCTGAAATTGGTTGAAGCGATGATTTAAGTGTACCAACTTCTTTCTTTCTATTTTCAGCTTCTTCCTTTTGTCCCTTGGCCATTAGCTGTCCTATTTCTTTAGAAGTACTGTTTACTTTTGCTTGTGTGTTATCAAATTCCAGTTGCAATTTTTTTCTTTCTTCATCCAATGAAAGGATTTCATCAACAAGATTTAATTCGGCAAAATTTTTGACAGCTAATCTTTGTTTTGCTTCTTCTTTATTATTTCTTATATATGCTATCTGCAACATTAATTTTCTATTTATCCGAAGTACTCCCCAAAGGAGTATTTGATGACCTTCGGAGCGCAAAGGTAATTGTTGACTGTGAGACAATCAATGTACATTTATGAAAATAAACAATATGATAGACCCAACAATGGTGACAACCAATATTGAATTGAGCGGTTACAGGATCATAAAAAACCTGGGTATCGTTCGGGGTATCACTGTTCGTTCACGCAGCATATTTGGCAATATAGCTGGTGGTTTTCAAACGCTCTTCGGAGGAAATATTTCTATATACCAGGAACTATGTGAAAGAACAAGAGAAGATGCATTTCAACTGATGCTGCAAAACGCCACTGACAAAGGAGCCAATGCCATCATTAGTATGCGATATGATGCAAATGAAGTAATGGGCGGCGTAACGGAAGTACTTGCTTATGGTTCAGCTGTTGTCGTTGAAAAAATTATTTGACCGTTTTATATACATCCGGATGGTGAATATGCATCCATCTGTCAACATTGTTTAACTGGGTAAATCCAAATTTTTTATAGAGCTCATGAGCATCTCTTGTTGCCAGCATCATCCGTCGCAATCCCTGCAGATCTGGATATGACATGATAACTTCCATTAACCATTTACTTAAACCAAGTCCACGGTACTCGTCAATAATAAAAACATCAGCGAGATAGGCGAAGGTTGCTTTATCCGTTATCATTCTTGCAAAACCTACCTGCTTATCATTTTCAAACACGCCAAAACATAAAGCCCCTTCAATTGATCTCCTGATAATTTCTTTTGAAATGCCTTCGGCCCAATACGACCGGGTGAGAAAAGAATGAATAAGATCTATATCCATTTTTTCTTTTTGGGTGCTGATGTAAAATCTGTCTTTTATAAAATCCATTAAATCAGTTTTGACAAATTTAAGGCCGTTATCTTTGTCGCTATGCAGGCAAAAGATGATTTGCAAACAAGATGGTGGGCATTAGAAGCAAAACTTGTAGAAAGGTTTGGCAAAAAACCCGATATGGAAACTATTCTCTTTCTTATCGGCGTTCAGGAATTTGGCCAGGTAAAAGAAAAATTTACTAAAGAACAAAAGCAGGACCTCATGCATATAGCCATTTGCAGTCTTTTTGCGCAAAGTGGATATTATGAACTGGAAGGAAGAGATATTGATGGATGGCCTCATTTCCGTCAACTAAAATCTTTACCGGCTTTTTCAGCAATAGAACAGGAAAATTTTATGAAAGATCATATATTACTCTATTTTGAGAACCATGATTTTTAAACTTTTTACTTTATGAAATATTGGATCGTAGCCTTACTAAGTTCTTTGATTTTTTTTTCCGCTTCTGCACAGAAAGATTCAACCATAAAAAAGAAAGACAGGAAAAGAGACGTGCTGATGCAAACAACGATGGGTGATATGGTTATCCGGCTATCTGATTCAACCCCATTACATCGTGACAATTTTTTAAAACTGGTAAAAGTTGGCTTTTACGACAGTCTCTTATTTCACCGGGTAATAAAATATTTTATGATACAGGGCGGCGATCCAAATAGTAAAAGGGCTGAAGCAGGTAAGCCGCTTGGAGATGGTAGTCTGGGTTATACTGTTCCGGCTGAGTTCAGAAAAACATTATTTCATAAAAAAGGAGCATTAGCTGCTGCAAGAATGGGTGACAATATAAATCCAGCGAAAGAAAGCAGTGGTAGTCAATTTTATATAGCACAGGGAAAGATTTTTACTGATGCAGGTCTTGATTCAGTCGAAACATTCCGATTAAATGGCAGAAAAATTCCTGCGGAACAAAGAGAAGTTTATAAAACGATTGGCGGCACACCTCATCTTGACCAGGGTTATACTGTTTATGGTGAAGTAGTGAAAGGATTAGACGTGGTAGATAAAATTGCAGCCGTTCAAACAAGCAGGGGACAGGACCGTGATCGTCCCTTACAGGATGTAAGAATTATTAAAGCGAAGCTTATTAAAAGGAAACGTCATACTTAGGAATCGTCAATAATCAATGGTGAATGGTCAAATAAATTTGGAAGCGCATATTTACCATTGACCATTTCAAAATTCACGAAAAGTTGAATAGTGAACAGAACCCTTCGCTTTGCTCTGGGCAGGCTATTGCAACAATTGTTGAATAGAATTGTTGCAGTACAAGAGTGCGACGCAACGGCAGTCCAATCGAAGAATAAAAGCTGGCATCAAAATTCTTTATTTACTTTTTAGAGTTATTTAGTCTGATTTCATAATCTTTGCAACTCAAATTTTCAACTATGAATTTTCCCTCAAATCTTCGTTATACAAAAGATCATGAATGGATAAAATTGGATGGTAATGTGGCAACCATTGGCATTACTGATTATGCGCAAAAAGAACTCGGCGATATTGTATATATAGAAGTGGAAACGATTGGAAAAGCTTTGAAAGCCGGCGATGTATTTGGTACAGTTGAAGCAGTGAAAACAGTTTCTGATCTTTTTTTGCCTGTAGATGGGACCATTACGGAATTAAATGCCGCTTTGGCAAACTCTCCTGAATCAGTTAACAGTGACCCCTACGGTGAAGGCTGGATGGTAAAAATGACAGTGAATAGCCCAGCTGATGTAGAAGCGCTGATGGACGCTGCTACCTACCAAAAGCAAGTGGCTTAAATCTGAGCAAAAAAATATTTCGTAAATAAAGCGTCCCGCAGTTAGGGATGCTTTTTTTGTTTACCTTTTAACCAGCTTGGAACCGAAAATCAAATACAGCGAGCAAGAACTCGTTGCTTTGCTAAAAGAGCAAAACAATGATGCATTCAATTACCTGTATGATCATTATTCAGGGGCTCTTTTCACAATCATTAACCAAATAGTTCCGGATAAAGACACGGCAAGTGATGTGCTGCAGGAAGTATTTGTCAATGTATGGAGAAAGATCAGTTCTTACGATGAAACAAAAGGCCGGCTGTTTACATGGATGCTGAATATTGCCCGCAACGCTGCGATAGATAAAGTGAGATCTAAAGGTTACAGGGATAACCAAAGGACCCAGTCAATAGTAGAAGGAGAATCAGGAATGGCAATGAGCTCTACCCCGGTAGTAAATGATGTAGGATTGAAAAAAGTTTTAACGACCTTGAATGAAGAGTACCGAAAGCTTATTGATCTTTCCTATTTCCAGGGATTTACTCATGAAGAAATTGCGAAGATGCTGGGCATACCATTGGGAACAGTAAAAACAAGAATAAGAACAGCGATCAGTCAATTAAGAACAATGATCAGATAAAGACGTGAATATAAAAGAATACATATCAAGTGGAGTTGTTGAAAGCTATGTGCTTGGAATGCTGTCAGCGCAGGAAAAGTTTGATTTTGAACAATACTGTGAAGTTTATCCTGAACTCAAAGCTGCACGAAATGCTTTTGAATTGGCGATTGAAAAACAAGCCATGGAAAATGCACTGCCACCACCAGCTAATGTGAAGGAAAAAGTGTTTTCTGCTATTCAACAAAATCCTGCATCCAATACTTCTAAAATAGTAAGTATAGAACCAACGATCCGCAGGTCATCGGGCTTACGTTGGATGGCTGCGGCTTCAATCATTCTGTTTTTGGTGACAGGTTATTTTGCTTACACTCTTTATAATCAAAATAAAGACCTGGACAACTCTCTCAAATCACTCCAGGTTAAGGTTGATCAAATGGAAGAATACCACAAAATAATGAGTGATCCGAATGTCGCTGTCGTAAACATGGTAGCAATGACTCCGGCTAAAGCTTCAGCCAGCATTTACTGGGATTCTACTTCATCGGATGTTTATCTTCTTATAAAAAATATGCCTCAACTTCCTTCCGATAAACAATACCAGCTTTGGTCAATCATGAATGGTGAAAATGGACAGTTACAACCAAATAGCCTGGGACTTTTTGATGTAGGAGAAAATCAAAAGATCATTCTTAAAATGAGTAATGTTAAAAAAGCAGATGCTTTTGCAATCACTATTGAAAAGAGAGGTAATACAGAAGGTCCCAATCTTGAGCAACTGCAATCAATGGGAAAAACAAAAATTCAGTAAAAAGATCAAATCCCAATTATAGAATTTCCCGTAGTTAGAGTTAAGCTTTAACCGTGAATCCTTAAGATTTGGTTCTATAGTTGGTTAATGACAGGGGCCCTTTTTGGGGCTCCTTCTTTTATACATATATTCGGAAAAAATCAGCATTGAAGAAAAATGTCTCATCAATTGTTTTTGCTGTCATGTGGCTTTTGCTCGTAACCAGTTTGCTTTGCATTCCGGGATCAAAGCTTCCTAAGATCACATGGCAAGACAAAATATGGCTTGATAAATGGGTCCATATTTTTTTATTTATGATATTGATTATTCTCTGGAGCATGGCATATTCGCATAAAAAAAATACAGAGATTGACAATCGCAAGATTTTCTTCAAAATAATGGTGGTTGGTTGTTTGTATGGCATTGCGATGGAATTCGTACAGAAATATTTTATTCCATTCCGTTCATTTGACCTGGGAGATATAATTGCAGATGCAATTGGCTGCGTTACCGGGTACTTTTTTTCAATTAAAAGATTTTACTTCCGATAATTTTAATGTTTTAGAAAACAAGAAGTTCTTATTTCTCGTATATAGATCAAAATCATATCGTGAAATATTTGTTTTCTTATTTATCTATTATCCTTCTTCTTTCTGCTTGTCAAACAAAAGATAAATCAATCGTCGAACAAAGCTTTATCGATAGCCTGATACAACATTACACTTTGTCAAAAGCAGAGCTAACAAACAGGGATGACCTTATTTTCTGGCAAAAAAGAATGGATAGTACTCCTGAAAATTTTTCTAATGGTCCAAAATATGCTTCGGCGCTTGCCAACCGTTTTCGTTTATATGGAGATATTCATGACCTGCTAAAAGCCGATAGTCTTATTAGGGAATCAAATATTGCCAACCAGGAAAAAGAAGGTGATATATTTTTATCAATGGCGGCATTTGCGATCCAGCAGCACCAGTTTAACCAGGCAGCTACTTTTGTAGATAAAGCAAAAAAAATAAGCGACAACAAATATGGCATTACTCTATCAGAATTTGATGTTGCGTTTGAAACAGGTTTATATCAATGGGCATTAACTACTCTTAAAGCCTTAGGCGATGATCGATCTTATGGTTATTTTTTTCGTAAAGCAAAGTATGAGCATTATTCAGGATCATTAGACAGTGCTATTAGCTATATGCTTAAGGCTGCGGGAAAAGCTACAGCAAGCGTTGTCTTGAAACAAGCTGCACTTTCAAATGCTGCTGATCTCTGTGTACATAAAGGCGACCTGCAACAAGCATATGCTCTTTATAAAAAAAGTATTGAATTAGATGCAGCCGATCATCATAGTTTGACTGGAATAGGATGGATAGCTTTAGTACATGAGAAGAATGACTCGCTGGCAGAAAAAATATTTTCATTTGTACAACAGCACACCAAATCACCCGATATTCTTTTAAAGATGGAAAAACTTGCAGAATTCCGTAAGGATAGTATTACTATAAAAAAATATGCAGAAGAATTTGTAGCGCAAGCCAGCAACCCATTATTATATGGTAATATGTATAATAAATATTTGATCGGTCTTTATGTTGGAGTTCTGAATGATCCTGCAAAAGCCGTGTTTATTGCAGAGCAAGAATTAAAAAATCGCAGTACTCCGCAAACCAATGCCTGGTATGCATGGGCTCTTTTTCAGAATAATCAAAAAGAAAAAGCAGCAAGGATTTTTAAATCATCTGTTTCCGGAAAACCATTAGAAGGTCTTGAATTGTATTATATGGGAAAACTTATGCAAAGCATGGATAAAGGTTATAACGCAGAGCAATACTTTAAATCGGCCTATAAGAATCGCTATGACCTAAGTCCAGAGCAGGTAAGAGACCTGGAAAAAAATTTAGAATAACGTTCTTTGGATGGTCCAGTAAAGGGCAATGGCAGCAATGATGGCCGATAAAGGGATCATAATATATTTTCTGTAATCAGGTTTATTACCAAACCATTTTGCGAATAAAAAATAAGCGGCAATTATTACAGTAAGCTGACCAAGCTCAACCCCAATATTAAACATCACCAACGAACTAAGAAAGGATTTAGAAGGCAGCCCAAGACCCGATAATGCAGTGGCGAAACCCATTCCATGGACAAGACCAAAACAAAATACAACCCCAATTCGTGACGCCTTTAACCTGGGTGAGAAAATATTCTCCAGTGCTACATACATTATTGAGATTGCAATGATAGGTTCCACAATTCTTGCAGGCGGTTTGATAACATTATACATTGCCAACCCAAGAGTAACAGAATGTGCAACTGTAAATGCAAGTGATTGCCACAAAACAGGTTTTAGTTTTGGGCTTAGTAGAAATAAGCTTAGCACAAAAAGAATATGATCAAATCCCAAAGGAAGAATATGTCTATAGCCAAGCTTCAAATAAAGGATGGCAGCTTCGCTACCGGACATGCTTTCAAGATCCCTGATCACATCATGAGCAAAAAGTGAATGGGAAATACAAAACAGCAATAACAATAAACCAATTCTTTGTCTTGAAATGCTAATCACCGATTAGATAATTTTATAAAAGGGGCGACAACAAAAGAAATGTTGAAAGAAGTCTTTATGATTTACGATGGTTGATGAAAATTGGATTTATATATCACAAGGAACAAATTACAAAACTGCTGCTTTTCAGTTCAGCTGTTTCCTGATAACCTGGTGAGGTCCGATTTTTAAAGACTGAATGATTGTAAAAAGGAGTAATTGTTTATAGGCTAAAAAAGCAGGGAGGTATATAAAAAAATAGACCCCTGTAGAAACAGGGGTCG
>JBIOVR010000372.1:0-15737 GCA_044867875.1 Chitinophagaceae bacterium | reverse complement strand
GCAAATCCAATTACCATTTTGGCAAAGATGATCGCTTCATTGCACGATGAAAACAATCATATCACTATTCCGGGCTTTTATGATGATGTAGTTGTAGCAACAACCGAAGAAAGAAAAAAAATGGCTGCAGCTCCTTATGATGAAAAAGAATACAAAGAAGACCTGGGTGTAAAAGAACTGTGGGGTGACAAAGGATTTACTACAAATGAAAGAACAGGTATTCGTCCAACAATAGAATTAAATGGTATTTGGGGCGGTTATATTGGTGAAGGTTCTAAAACCGTTTTACCGTCGAAAGCCTTTGCAAAAATTTCTGCAAGACTTGTTCCCAATCAGAACAGTGATAAGATGACTGAAGTTCTTATCAATCATTTGAAAAAAATTGCTCCTGCTAATGTAACTGTTGAAGCAAAGCCTCATCATGGTGGTGAACCTTACATGACTCCAATTGATAGTAAAGCTTATAAAGCAGCAGCAGCAGCGATAAAAGATACCTTTGGAAAGGACCCGATCCCTGTTCGTGGTGGCGGTAGTATTCCTATCTGTGCATTATTTGAAAAAGAGCTGGGAATTAAAATTGTGTTCATGGGCTTCGGATTAGATAGTGATAATTTACATAGCCCGAATGAGAAGTTCAATCTTGACAATTATTATAAAGGAATTGAAACCATTCCCTATTTTCATAAGCATTTTGCAGAAATGTAATTTTGAATACAATTCATTTAATAAAACCTCATCTTCATCAGTTGAGGTTTTTTAATTTTGAAAAATGGCTGAAAAAGAAAAACTCCGTCTTGATAAATACCTCTGGGCTATTCGTCTTTTCAAAACCCGTACACAAGCATCTGATGCATGCGACTCAGGTAAGGTGAAATTTAATGGTGTTCAAACAAAAGCATCTAAACATGTTAATGTTGGTGAAGAATATGAAGTAAAAACCGAAGCAAAACGATGGCGCATTCGTGTCAGTGGATTATTATACAAACGTGTCGCTTTTGCTGAAGCGATTAATTATTACGTTGATATCACTCCTGCTGAAGAAATCGAAAGACTGCAATACCAGGCCGCCAGTTTCCATACGGGCAAAAGGCAGAGTAAAATTGGCCGACCAACAAAAAAACAAAGACGTGACATTGATGATTTCATGGGTGAATAATTACTTCTGACAAAAATCATATTTCATCCTCACTGGCATCATTTTTTCGGCTAAATAAAATGGCCATCTTTAGAACTGTTAAACATTATTTCATAACCTTAAAAACAGTTATATGGAAAACAAAGCCATTGACAAGCCAAGAACATCATGGCCTACATTATTCGATGGCGGCCTGATGGAAAAATTCTTCAATGCACCGTTGGATGAATTTTTCGGTTTAGGAAAAGTGATGAATGTTCCGGCAGTAAATGTTAGTGAAACAGATAAGGAATTCGCACTAACCATTGCAGCACCCGGTTTGGATAAAAAAGATTTCAAAGTGGATGCTTATGATGATATGCTGACCATTAGTGCTGAAAAAGAAAAAGAAGTGAAGGAAGAAAAAAATGGAAGGTTTAATCGTCGCGAATATAACTACAGTAGTTGGAGCAGAAGTTTCACTCTTCCTGAAAATTGTGATGCAGGCAAGATCAATGCAGAGTACAAAAATGGGGAATTGAAAGTTCTAATTCCTAAAATGGAAATTAAACAACCTAAAAAGGTTAAAAACATCTCCGTAAATTAAAGAGATGATCAAGACAAACCCCCATCATTTAGAATGGTGGGGGTTTGTTATTTGAAAAATGCCTCATTGTTCAATTTTGTAACTTTACAATTATGAGAATAGATATTATAAGTGTTTTACCGGATCTGTTGCAAAGCCCCATGCAACACAGCATTATGAAAAGAGCCCAGGAAAAAAAGTTATTGGAAGTTCATATACAAAACCTCCGTCAATGGGCCGTGAATGAATACGGACAGGTAGACGATTATCAATATGGAGGGGGTGCCGGTATGGTGATGATGTGTGAGCCCCTGGCAAAAGTTATAGAACAACTTTTTGCAGAAAGAAAATACGATGAAGTGATCTATTTAACGCCAGATGGAGAAATGCTTGATCAAAAAATCGCAAATAATCTTTCTCTTAAAGAGAATATTATCATGATCTGTGGTCATTATAAAGGAATTGATGAAAGGATCAGGGAACATTTTGTAACAAAAGAGATCTCGATCGGAGATTATGTATTAAGCGGTGGTGAATTAGCTGCAGCTGTATTGGTTGATTGCATTGGCAGATTAATACCCGGAGTTTTAAATGATGAGACATCGGCTTTATTCGATTCTTTCCAGGATAATTTACTAGCACCGCCTGTGTATACAAGACCAGAAGACTTTCGCGGATGGAAAGTACCAGAAGCTTTGCTTAGTGGAAACCACAGGCTGATAGAAGAATGGCGCAATGAGGAATCCTTAAAAAGAACGAAAGAAAGGAGACCTGGTCTTTTAGAAAACCAGTGAACATTTGATCCTGAAGTTTATCCTATTATTTTACTTATTATAATACTATCAATAAAAAAACATAGGATAGCAAGATCATCAGTGCATTGATAACAAAGGTCTTTTTCATAAATACGGATTTAATACCAACAGTTACCATAGTTCAAATCTAAAGCCAAAGACTGATTTAAAATACCGGATTTATTCCTGCATTTCATATGGTTTTGCCCAGGAAAAATGTGCAGTATAATATATCTGTTCAATTAACCATCTATCATTCATTATGACTTTTTAAATGATTTTTACTTTACTTATTAAAGTAATTCTACAAATTACACTGACAAGTTTTCTGCAAGATCACCTAACAATTTTATAGCTATGAAAGAAATAATATTGAGCATATTACTATGCACTGGATTTTCTACTATTTCTTTTTGCCAATTAAATAAAGAAACGCTGATAAAAGAAGCCGAAGAAAAACTGAAAACGAACAAAGCAACCATTTCACAAATTCTTACTGATAAAAAATATGATGCTGTTCATCCTGAAACTTCATTTCGTGAACTGATAAAACAATATTGCAAGGCAGAAGTGACCTCAATTGCAACCGATACAATTCCAGGCAGAAAAATAAAAGTGGTCGGAACAATAAAAAATGCAGAAGGCAAACCAATAGCAGGTGCGTTGGTTTATTTATATCATACTGATGTCCGTGGTTGGTATGCTGCAGATGTGCCACACGTTTTAATGAACGAAGGTGACATGCGGCATGCAAGATTATTTGGTTATATAAAGACAGATAAAGACGGCAAATTTGAATTGCATACTATAAAACCTTCCGGCTATCCACAAAGCGATCTGCCTGCACATATACATGTACATGTAGATACAGACGGTTATCAATCTTTCATTACCGAATTCTTATTTGATGATGATGAAAGATTGGTTGGGAAAATAAGAGAGAATTCGATCCGTAATAACTTTATGATCTCAAAGCCTGAAAAAACAGAATCACCTTATGCACAAAAATTCTCTTACTCTATCACATTGCAGAAATAATAGCAATCGTTTGCTCAATTTTATATTGATTTCATCTTCATACCGTTTATTTCAGGAACTTGCAGTTTCAACATTTCCAATATGAAATCAAACCGCAGAAAATTTTTACGCAATCTTTCTTTGGGTACTGGCGCATTATCCATTAGTCTTCCATCTCTTGCCAAAGTGAAAAAAAATGAAGAGGACAGGAATGAAGTGATCGATCATGGCAAACAAAGCTTCAATATGTGTGGTTATGCCGCACCAAAAATGGATGTGGTAAGGATCGGAATAGTTGGACTTGGCATGCGTGGCTCAGGTGCAGTTGAAAGATTAAGTTTTATAGAAGGCGTTGAGATTACAGCGCTTTGTGATAAATATCCTGATCGTGTTACAAAAGCCCAGGCTACTTTAGAAAAAATGGGAAGAACCAAAGCAAAAGAATATAGTGGTGAAGAAGGATATAAGGCTTTATGTGAAAGTAAAGATGTTGATCTTGTGTACACACCTACTCCATGGCATCTGCATACTCCTGTTGCTGTGTATGCAATGAATCATGGTAAACATGCAGCTACTGAAGTAAATGTTGGTGAAACGATCGACCAATGCTGGCAGGTGGTAGAAACATCAGAAAAAACAAAGAAGCATTGCATGATGCTGGAGAATTGTTGTTATGATTTTTTTGAATTGCTTACATTAAATATGGTAAGACAAGGAATGTTTGGCGAATTAGTACATGCTGAAGGCGCCTATATTCATGATCTTTCAAAAGATTACCTGTTTAATAAAAACGCATACGCCGATATGTGGCGCCTGAAAGAAAATATTGGTAAGAACGGAAATCTTTATCCAACACATGGGCTTGGTCCTATTGCACAATGCATGAATATAAATCGTGGTGATAAGTTTGATCACCTGGTAAGTATGAGCACTAATGATTTTACATTGAACAACCTTGCAAAAGACATGGCCGCAAAAGATGAATTCTTTAAAGAATACGTTGACAAGCCTTATCGCGGCAATATGAATACAACAATTATCCGCACAAATAAAGGCAAAAGTATTATGCTTCAACATGACGTTTCTTCACTTCGTCCTTATTCAAGAATTCATTTGGTAAGCGGTACAAAAGGTGCAGCACAAAAATACCCTGGTCCTGAAAGAATTGCTTTTGGTCACAGTTGGATCAAAAAAGAAGAACTCGATGATCTCTATAAAAAATACTCACCACCGATTGTCAACCATATTGGTGAAATAGCAAAAGAAGTCGGTGGCCATGGCGGTATGGATTTTATTATGGACTGGAGACTGATAGATTGTTTACGCAATGGTTTACCTCTTGATCAGAATGTGTATGATGCTGCAGCTTGGAGCAGTATCTTTCATTTGAGCCAGCAATCTGTAAAAGCAAGATCAAAAACTGTAGATGTACCGGACTTTACAAGAGGTGCATGGAAAACAAACAAACCTCATGATATGACATTGGATGGCGGCGCTACGACGACTGTAAGAAAGATCAATAAAACAACTAACTAATTTATTAATAAAAGAAATGTGCTAATGAAAGACCTTTTTCATTAGCACATTTGCATATTGGCTTATTAGCAAATTAATGTGGACTCGCCATATAAGGGAATGAAGTAAGGAATGGTTTATCATTTCCATTTACATGATCGCTGGTAAGACCGGGATTAGATGCGCCGGTTGCTCCGCCAAAGATCAATGTCAGTTCTACATCGATCACATCATCTGCCAATGCACGACCAGTGAGTACTTGTGTTCCATTGTAAAAAGAAGTAATGCCAGTTGTACTTGCATTTAAAACATCAGTTACAAGAACACTTGCAAAAGTATTTTTATCAAGACCCAAGATGTTTGTTGTATATCCAAATGCTGTAAGCTTGTTTATAAAATCTGCCTTAAATGCAGCATCCATAGCAGTTGGTGTTGTTGTATTGAATTCATTTTTTCTTGATGATCCAACGAACACAGTATTGATCGCTGGTCTTGCCATTTGATCGCCCTGTACATACACTTCATTTTGTGGTGGCACTCCGCCTGCTTTTGTTGCATCACCCGAATTATTGTTTAAATTTTTCTGGCAAGCTGAAAAAACCACTACAGATGCCACGAATACATATTGAAAGATCTTTTTCATTTTTTTGATTTTTAAAATTTAGTGATCAGTTTACTGATGTTGAACCTGTAGCAGATTTAGATTCAGCCCAAACATTAATAGTGCCATTACTTCCAAGTAAAGACTTTGGAACTTCAACTACAATTGCCATTACATTTGTGCCCGCAAATGTGTCATTACCGGGATTGTTGAATGAAGATGCTGTTCCTGAAATTACTTGTCTGAATCGTACAAGATCAAAGAAAAACGGATCATCACGGGGGCCAGCAAATACTTTTACTCCATTATCACCTGTAGCAGATAAAGCATTCTGGCCATACTTAGTAATATCAGTCTGCACAGAAAGCTTATTAATGTTTAAATAACTAATAGTACCAGTCACTTTTGGTGCAGTAGGACCATACACTTTCATTTTGCCATTTTTTGCGATGCATTGGATCACGAGGTCTTCAACATTGTCGCCGTTATTATCAATGTTGAACTCTATCATTGTATTCTCATCAAATCCTGCATCTGCAGTAGCAGCGGGTGAAAGTAATCCTTGTGTGTTGGCAACAAAAACCATATTGTCAGGATTTTCACCACGGAAAACATAAACATCTGTAATGTCAGTCGGTTTGTTCGTAACAGCTGGTGCGTCGATATGATCTGCAGCGTATATAATACCAGCAGCAGCAACAACCATGCACACAAATACTGTTATGAAAATTTTTCTTTTTTTCATTTTGAAAGTTTTTTAATGATGTGATTTGTTAATTAGTTCACCAGTTGGATAAGTTTCCCTTGAACGGATCGATGTAAAGTGCCGGGCAATACGGTTATAGATACGAGAGATGAGGTGTCGCAGATTTAAACTAATAAAAAAAGACTGCGTTTATCTTGGTAAATTGAAGTATTACAGAAGCCGGAATTTATTTAGCGCCTCCACCTTATTTTGCACGTGTAGTTTTTGATAAATATTCTTAAGATGTTTTTTTACAGTTTCCGGGCTGATAACAAGTCGTATTGCAATTTCCTTATAAAGTAAGCCTTGCGCAACCTGTTCAAGCACTTCCTTTTCGCGTTGGCTCAATAAAGAATTTACGTCATTGATGACAGGCTTTTGAAAAGCGCCAATCACTTTCCTGGCAATAAAAGGACTCATGGGTGATCCACCATTGATAAGATCATGAATGGCTTTTACAATTTCTTCTTTAGTAATCGGGTCTTTTACTATATAGCCTGCGGCACCGCTTTTTAAAGCTTCAAAAATGGTATCGTTATCATCATGAATTGTACACACCATGAATAGTGTTTGGGGTATCTTATCTTTCAAACGGACAATCAGTTCAGGGCCACGCAATCCGGGTAAACTAATATCGACGATCGCAATATCAGGCGGCGATTGCATTAATCCAATTAACGCTTTTTCAGCACTGTTATACGAACCCGCTAACGTTGTATCTTTTTCCTGGTCCACAATTGTTTCCAGCGCTGTTCGAAATTGATCGTTGTCTTCTACGATGGCTACTTTGATCATAAAAACTGTTTATATGGTATTTCAAACTTTAAGGTAAATCCTTCATGGTTTTGAATAAAAATTTTTCCATTCAATTGATGAATTCGCTGTTTCATGTTTTTAAGTCCATTTCCTATATTACTATTTTCATCAACGTGCATTCCCTTTCCATTATCTGAAACTGTAATGATCAATTGTTCGTCACAGGTAATATTAATAGTCACTTTATCGGCGCCTGAATGTTTAATAATATTATGGACAGCTTCTTTCACTGTAAGAAAAATATTTCTCCTTGATTCACCGTCGATTTCAAGATCGGGTATTTTTTCCGGAATAGTAATAGTAAGCTGGCAAGGGTAATGCTCCAGCCATGATCTCGCCTGTCTCTGAATATATGAAATAAGACTAGACAATTCATCATTCTCGGTATTTAAACTCCAGATCACTTCTTTCATCTTAGCAGAGATGTCGCCAACTGATTCATATATTTTTTCAACTTCACTGCTTGCAGCTGTGTCTTTTACTTTGCCTTTGGTCATTTCTGTAAGGAGCCTTATACCAGAAAGTCCTGCCCCGATATCATCATGCATTTCAGCTGATATTCTTTGCCTTTCGAATTGCACCGCTAATTGCTTTTCCAATAAAGCTCTTTGTTTTCTCAACCTTGAAATATAAATGAGACGTACAATGAATATTATAATTGATAAGGCAACTATTGCTACCAACATGCGAAACCACCATGTTTGGTACCAAAACGGAAGTATCGCAAGATTAATACCAACTGCATCCTCCACAAAATCTCCTTTTTCATTTAAATACCTGATATCGATCTCGTAGTTTCCATACTTAAGAGCATTTAGTTCTATCTTATTTTCATCACCCACAGACAAAAACTCATTCTGAAATCCTTTGATCCTATAACTAAAACGCGGTTTATTGTTTGTAAATGACAACGCACTTAACCATATAGTAGCATTAGAGGTTCCGGGTGGCAATTGCACATTCTTCCATTCAATATCATTAAGTGTAATTCTATTATTCTTTTGTATGTACTCCAGTTTTTTTATATAAACGGGAAACGAATAAGAATTGCTTTTATAATTTTCCAATTTGACCGATGTAAAACCATTGACTCCCGCAAAAAATAGTTTGCCGTCAAAAGACAAGGCCCCTTTTTCATCAAAAGAATTATCATGCAGACCATCTTCTACAAAGTAGTTTAGACATTTTTTTATTTTATAATTTACTCTTGATAAACCATTGTTTGTACTTACCCAAAATATGCTGTCTTTTCCAGGAAGTATGCCATAAACGGCATTATTACATAAGCCATCTTGTTCAGTGATATAAGTCCATTGACCAGTTTTTTTATCGTAACCATTTATCCCGCCACCATAAGTACCAAACCATAAAACAGAACCATCATCATACATATCGAAAAAAACACCTGCCTTGAATCCACTATCATTACGATCATACCTTAGTAACTGAATTACTGAATCCCTATTAAGATCGAACTTTGCTACTGCTTTATCAAACAACAGCCACAGAAATCCCTCTTTATCAAGTTTAAGATTGTGTATATGATTTTCAGATATTCCTCCAGATCTTACACCTCCTGCCTTCATTTGATCAATTGTGTGATCTGCCAAATTCCATATTATTAATCCTTCCTGTTCTTCACTCGCCCAGTAGATCTTATTGCCGGATACTATCGAATTATTAAAATAATTATTTATAAACGATCGCCACTCGGGATATTTCTGCAGTAATAATTCTTTTGATAGTTTTTTATCAGACGGCCTGTATGCATACATTCCATCATCAGAACAGATCAGCCAAAAGTCTTCATCTTTTTTAAAAACATAATGAATGATACCCAACGCCGCCGTTCCATTGATCTTATTTACTTCTTCAGACACAATATCACATAAGTACAATCCATCAGTACCACAAGCAAAAAGTTTTGTATCCTTTACCGGGACAAGTGAATAAATATGATTCATCCGGGGGTTACCGTTTTTTCCACCTTTGAATGCAGCAAATGGAGATGGCTGAAGACTCATTCTTGAAAGGTCTGTAAGTGAACTTATCCAAAGACCATTTTCGTTGTCAATAAAAAGATCTGTAATAAAATTATTCGAAAATTCTGTGCTACCAACCAGATCGAATTGATTAGTTGCCAGATCAATTTTTCCAAGCCCATTATTTGTACCGATCCAAAGTTCTTTTTGGTTTTCTGTCCTCATGCAATTGATAACATAATCACCGATCGCAGAGGTATTGATCTTCCTTCCTGCCATCCACATACCATTCTTGATCTTTCCACTGAATACGATTGAGCCCGAACTAATATAGCAGCTATCATTTATAGTTACAAGATCGGTAGCGGTAATATTATCGGGTCCTAAGTCCTCTAACTTCCTTATGCTGTTCTGAATTTCTAAGGAATTTATATTATAAAAAAGGACTCCAAAATTATCCGCACCAATCGCTATCGTATTTTTATTTACCGACCTGATAAATGAAACATTAATAGCAGATCTTAGTTCTGTTTTCTTCTGATAATCTTTGTAGCTCTTTTCCTTTAAACTGTATACTTTTAAAAAATCTTTACCGCCTACCCAAAGATTGTTTTCCGCATCACAAAAGATCTTAGTTATCCATAAATTAGGAAGAGCTTCGTCCTTTCCTGCTGTCTCTGATAAAAGACGGGTAACCTTCTGTGTTCTTATATTAATTTCCTCAACACCTCCCATAAATGAAGCGACATACAGGTTCTCGTTATTTCCTAATGCGATATCAGTAATAAAATTTTCCCTGATATTGATGTCCGCATCACTGCTTTTTCTAAATGATTCAAAACTGGTACCATCATATCGGTAAACTCCATCCTGTGTTGCCAACCATATAAATCCATATTTATCCTGTAACACCTTTTTTATATTATAGGTGTTAAGGCCCTCTTTAAAAGAATAGGTCCTCACATTAAACTGCTGCGCAATACAGAAGTTTTGAGTCAAAAAAAACAAGAAACCCGTAAGAATAAATGATGACTTCATGGAAACTCGACAATTATGAATTAAATTAAGAATAATTTTAGACTAACAAACCAACCACTTCCATGAAAAAGAAAATACCCCCCAAAAAGTGGACACTCATTTTTTTGCTTAGTGCAAAGAATAATCTTTTTAACGAGCAATTGAAGGTAATACAGGAAATATATTCAGTCGGAAGTAATAAAGATGTCGATTTTGTGATCTTATTTGATGCTATTGAAGGAGATAAGTTCTCAAAAAAGTTTTCTGCTCCGGCAATTTATCATGTTAATAAGGATGATGATTTTCTATCTGATGTTAGCTTTCATCAACTGCCGACTACGGCGAAAGGACTCACCACAAAAAAGAACTTTGAAAAACTATTAAGGATGGCCATCCAAAATTTTCCTGCAGAGAATTTTGGTTTTTTTTATAAGGGCCATGGCGGGCCCGCAACTACTGATATTTCAAAAGGGGCTTTTGATACAAGGATGGTAAATGTAGACGTAAGGATGAAAGACGCAAGTATAGAAAGAAAATTTGCAAAAGCTCAGCACGGGTGGGATTTTGAAGGATATTGCGAATACCCGGCAATTTCAAAAAACAAAGTAAAACAAAAACCGATCTTACTCATTTACAGCAGGGGAAATACGGAATCACTTACTTATTCCGGCATGGCTGATGTGATCAAGACATGCTTCAAAAAAAGTCCGGGGTTTATATGCCTGGATTGTTGCTGGGCTCAGCAAATTGAAAATGCAAACAAGTTTGTCGGGCTTACGGATTATTTTATTGCATCACCAGATGAGATGCCTGCATTGGGATTAGGGTACACACAACTTTGTAAACAATTTTTAAAAAGACCTCACATAAAAGCCAGGGAAGTTGCTAATTTACTTGTATCCATATTTTATTGCACCAATTATGCCGATTATGATAGCGATGTGCCTGAATTCAGAAAGATGGGTGTATCACTTACCAGTCTTTCTCTTTCAAACTTTAGATCATTTACAGATTCTTTTACTATCCTCTGCAAATATTTAATTGATAAATTAAAATTTAAAGATGATCAAACTTATGTATTGCTACATAATGCGAGAGCTCAGTGTCTCGACTATACATATAAAGACACGGATAAGTTAAAAGCGGGTAAAATAGATTACCCAATGTTCAATATTGACCTCATCTGGTTCCTGGAAAATTTATTATACTATAATGTTGACATGCCATTGGACAATAAAATCTTCGAAGTCATCAATCAACTCCAAAACAATGTTATTGCCGGGTTCATGGGTAATAATTATAAAAAGCCTTCCCCGGGATCAAGGGCTATTGGTGGTAACGGTATTGCTATCTGTTTCCCCGCAAACAAGGAACATGCAGAAGAATCTATTTTAAAAGATAATAAAATAGCTTTTTTCAAAACTACTGGATGGAAAGAACTGCTTACCCTCTATTACAATTATAAGTTTGATGAGAAAAAAAGCAAAGCAAAAGCCGGACCTACATTTAAAGGATTGACTCTCGAAAAATCATTAGCAGAAGATCCGGACAGACTGATCTTTCATAGAAAAAGTAAATCAGCTAAACCTTCAAGAGCTTTAGCAAAATAGATCTGAATATTTATTCTTTTTTAACTCCGATCACTGGCAAAGTTTTTTCATGGATCAATTGATTAAGCTTTACCACATCTTCAGCCATGATCTTTTTCAGTTTGTTCAGTTGCTCATCGATTTGAACTACAAGCTCTGCATAAGCATCTTTAGACTGTTTGGAAAGTCCTGATTGACCGGCAGCAGATGCATTATAGATACTTGAAAGCTTATCATCAAGTTTAATTGGATAATTCAAGACATCCTGTCCGCTCTTTGCTTTTGTTTGATGCAATGCTTCTTCAACAGTGGTCATTTGTTTATTAACTGTATCGATCTGTTGCTTCACTTCTTTCGGTATGTCTTTACCAACCCTTGCGCTGAAATCATTCATTTGTTGTCTTACTTCGCGAATGTTTTTGATCGCTTTCATGATCTCGGTAGATTTATCCCGGATCCGGATCAAATGATCGAATTGCTCTTCGTACTCCGTTAATGAAGTTTTATAATTCGGATCGCCCATAATAGTAAACGGAACTTCGGTCGAATCGCTGCCTGATTTGAATTTCGCAAAATAGTTTCCAGGAGCGGCTTTGGGTCCGCCAACAAACCCATTCCATAAGATCAATCCTTCTACTCTTTCCGCTTCAGCATAATTCATATCCCATTCAAACTGGTTCATTCCTTTTGCAACTTCAAATTTATCTGCAGGTGTTTTAGCTGATGTAGAAAAAGTTTTGATCGTCTTTTTATTTTTGTCCAAAACTTCTATAGAAAGTTTGGTTGAATCAGTTGCGTTTGCCATATAGTAATTAAATACTACACCATTTGGCGGGTTCATCCCAACATTGCGCATATCCGTTGTTGCTCCACGACCGCCGCCGCCACGTCTACCGCCGCCCGGCATACGATAAGCAGGATTCACACTAAAGACATGCAGGTTTTTATTCAGTACGTCAGCATTTCTTTCCTGCAACACAGTCAGATCATCTAAAATATAAATGCTTCTTCCCTGTGTGCCTACTATAAGGTCATTGTTTTTAATAGTCAGATCTGTGATAGGAACTTCAGGAAGATTTAATTGAAATGATTTCCAGTTTGCGCCATCATCATAAGAAATATACATCCCGTATTCGGTACCGGCATATAACAAGCCTTGTTTTTTTCTATCTGCTCGCAGACATCTGGCAAAGTGCAGCGGATTAATTCCATTTACAATTTGCTTCCATGTTTTACCATAATCCTCGGTTTTATATATGTATGATTTGAAATCATCGAGTTTATATCTTGTGCCTACAATGTAAGCTGCGCCTTTTTTAAACGGATCTACTTCAATACAGTTCCACATGATCCATTGCGGGATATTTTTAGGAGTAACGTTTTCCCAATTCTTACCGCCATTTTTACTTACGTTTATCAAACCATCATCACTTCCTGTCCAAAGGAGGTCTTTTTCTATCCAGCTTTCAGTAGCATAAAATATAGTACAGTAATATTCAACACTTGTGTTATCCTGTGTTATCGGTCCTCCGCTTGATGCTTGTTTCTTTTTATCATTTGTTGTAAGATCAGGTGAGATCATCTGCCAAGTCTTCCCTTCATCTTCGGTTGCGAAAAGATGATTACCTGCTGCATATAATTTTTTAGGATTGTTTGGCGAAAAGAAAATAGGATAGTTCCATTGAAAACGATATTTCGCTGCTTCTGCCCCAGCACCCATATTATCAATTGGCCATACATTTATTGCACGGCTTTCTCCTGTCCGATGATCCAGTCTTTGTAATAGCCCCATATAATTTCCACCATAAGTAATATCAGGATTCAATGGATCAGCAACGATATAACCACTTTCACTTCCTGCTGCATTTTCCATATCAGCTGCAGTAATTGCTGCGCCATACGTTCTGCTTTTTATTCTGAAAGCACCATTATCTTGTTGCGGCGCAAGCACACGATAAGGAAATGCATTATCTGTACTTACACGGTATACTTGTACGGTAGGCTGGTTTTCATAAGTGCTCCAGCTTGTACCCATATTAAAAGAAACCTGTGCTCCACCATCATCCGCAACGATCATACGGTTTGGATCTTCAGGATCGATCCAAAGATCATGATGATCTCCATGAGGAGTATTGATGGATTGAAATGTACGGCCACCATCATTGCTTCGCATAAAATTTACATTGGGACAATAAACACGGTTCTCATTTTTTGGATCAACAAAAACTTTTGTATAGTACCATGCACGTTGACGAATGTTATTATCACTTGATGTCAATGTCCATGTATCTCCACCGTCAGCACTCATATAGAGTCCGCCATCTTTATTTTCAATGATAGTATAAATTTTATCTGTATTTGATGGCGCCACTGCAACACCCACGATTCCCCATGTCCCTTTTGGTAATCCTTTCTTTGTAGAAATATTTGTCCATGTATCTCCACCATCAGTACTTTTCCATAAACCACTACCATCGCCACCACTTTCTAATGAATAAGGAGTTCTTATCAATCGCCATGTGCCGGCATAAAATACATTTGCATTACCTGGTTCCATTACCAGGTCACTGCAACCAGTTTGATCATTTATGAATAAAGTTCGTTTCCATGATTTACCTCCATCAGTTGTTTTGTAAACACCACGCACCAGGTTCGGACCAAACAAATGTCCCATCACAGCTACCCAAACTATGTCAGGGTTTTTTGGGTGGATAACAATACGGATAATATGACGTCCGTCTTTTAAGCCAATATTTTTCCAGCTCTTGCCGCCATCATCACTGCGCCACATGCCACCAAGGCCCTCACTTACATTACCACGCATTGTATTTTCGCCTTCACCAACATATACTATTGTTTCATCAGAAGGAGCAACTGCTACTGCCCCAATCGAGCTTCCAAAATATTTATCAGAAATATTGTTCCAGTTGCCGCCACCATCTGTTGTTTTCCAAACACCGCCGCCGGTAGCACCAAAATAAAATGTGTTTTTATTTTTATAACTGCCGGTTGCAGCGCCACTTCGTCCTCCACGGAAAGGGCCGATCAACCGATATTTCATTTTTGAAAATAATTGTGAATCCAAATTTGATCCAGGAGAAATTGTGGTATTTGACTTGGAAGCTTTTTGTGCAGTTAAAGAACAAATGGAGCCAATGCTGATCAGGAATAAAAAAAACTTTCTCATGTGTTTTGTGTTAGGGGAATGAAGTTAGTGATTTACCTTTATTCAAATCATGAGCATGAATTCATTTTCTATAAGTGGCAATCTTGTTGACGTACATCAAAAAAAAATTTACCCGGCAGAAATAAAAGTTGAAAATGGAAAAATTGCTTCTATAACATCAAACCATAATCCCGATAGTTATCGGGACCAAACTTCAAACTATATCCTTCCGGGTTTTATCGATGCACACGTTCATATTGAGAGTTCCATGCTTGTTCCTTCTGAATTTGCAAAATTGGCAGTTGTGCATGGTACAGTTGCCACAGTAAGTGATCCGCATGAAATAGCCAACGTTTGCGGTATGGAAGGAGTTGAGTTTATGATCGAAAATGGAAAAACAGTTTCGTTCAAATTCAATTTTGGGGCGCCGAGCTGTGTACCTGCCACCATATTTGAAACAGCAGGAGCAGCATTGGATTCAACTGATGTTGAAAAGCTCTTAAAAAGAGATGAAATAAAATATTTGAGTGAGATGATGAATTTTCCCGGCGTGTTGAATGAAGATGAGGAAGTGATGAAAAAAATTGCAGCTGCTCATCGTTTATTAAAACCTGTTGATGGGCATGCTCCGGGATTAAGAGGTGATTTAGCCAAACAATATATTTCTGCCGGCATTACAACCGATCATGAATGCTTTACAAAAGACGAAGCATTAGATAAATTACAAAACGGAATGAAGATCATCATCCGTGAAGGAAGCGCTGCTAAAAATTTTGAAGCTTTGATCGATCTTCT
>JBIOVR010000371.1:0-7140 GCA_044867875.1 Chitinophagaceae bacterium | reverse complement strand
CGTCTGCCATTAGCATTCTTATATTTGTATTGGCCATACCTTAAATGTTCACTTATGAAATTCTTCTTTATCCCTGTGCTTTTAATATCATGTTACTGTAGTTTAGCGCAGGATACTCATTACTGGGCACTGCAATTCGGAACCCGCTCTTCATTGATGGGTGGCGCAGTAGTTGGTCGTGTAAAGGATAATTCTGCAATATTTTATAACCCCGCCTGTCTTGCATTTATTGATACAAGCTCGATCACGATCAATGCAGATCTTTACCAGTTGGAAAAAACCAAAATAGAAAATGCATTGGGTAATGAAAAAGATTTTAATAATAATAATTTCAAAAACCTTCCCCTCTTGATATCAGGGTTGATCCCTACGAATAATCCGAATATAAAAATGGGCTACGGGTTTGCTTCATCTGTAGATTATGGCTTTCACGGTCTTGCACGTATTGATGGCAACTACCCGATAGTAGATAATGCCGAGAGTCCCGGTGATGAAGCCACTATTGGTCAGCTATCATTGAACTCAAGATTAACGGAAACCACTTTTGGGTATGGCATAGGAAACAAGTTCAATGATCGTTGGTCACTGGGTGCAACAATGTTAGTTTACTGGAGAAATCACAGTTATGAAAGAAATTTATTTACCCGCATGTTTTTAAATACACCGGGAAACCCTCTTGTAAGCGGTGATTACCTGCAAAATTTTTATTATGATAATTTGAGAGGACAGTTAAAGCTCGGCATTTATTACAGGGCAGATCATTTTGATATTGGGCTGGCATTAAATAGTCCTTCGTTTAAAATATTTGGTAAAGGTGTGGTGGCCGCCGATATTACTACAAACAATATGCTTTACAAAGGGCAAAGAATAGATATAGTAGCTAATGACAGGCAGGAAAAACTGCCTTCAATTTATAAAACGCCCTGGTCAGCAGCATCAGGTATTAATATTGATATGAAACGTGGACAATTGGGTATTGCAGTTCAATATTATGCTGGCCTGGAGATATATGACATCCTAAAAGCAAAACCTGCAGCTTTTGTAAGACCACAACAGGCATATTCGGATATTGGAAGTGATGATTTTTTAAGAGTGAAAACAGGCAATAAGAGTGTGGTGAACTGGACGGTGGGTTACGAGTATATTCTCAACAGCAAATTTACTTTGGATCTTAGTTTTCGTAGCGATAATAGTTTTTTTGATAATAGAGTCCGTGATACAAGAGGAATTAAACCGGATATTTCTACATGGGATATTTATCATGTAGTATTGGGTGGCAATGTATCCGGGAGGCGACTATCAGTAAGTACAGGTATTCTATATGGATTTGGAAACGATAAAAAATATGAACAGGATGCTAATTTAGATGAGCCATCAGAAAGAAATTTTCTCCAGGGCGGTACGACTATTACAAAAGCAAGTTATTACTCGATCGGTCTTCTGTTTGGCGTTACCATTAATTTCAATAAAAAATCATAGAAATTGAATTATACCACGTATACACAGTGACACTAAGTTTCACGATATCTCTGTGTTTCTACGTGTGCCTAGGACTTTGTGGTAAAAATAACCCTATGTAATTTCTTTAATGCGATTAATTAACAGCGTTATACCAAGACCTAATACTGCGATCACTGCAAATGAATATTGCAAGCCTGCCAGTTGAGCAATATAACCGATAAGCGGAGGCCCTATCAAAAATCCAAAGAAGCCAATACCTGAAACAGTTGCAATTGCAATACCGCTGGCTACTTCTTTTATTTTTCCTGCCGTGCTGAACATAAGCGGGATGATGCTGCTTACTCCGAATCCAATAATTAAAAAGCCAATTGTTGCTGGTACTATGGTTGGAAATAATACAGCGATCATCATCCCGATAAAAATTAATACGCCACTTAGCTGAACCATTTTTTTACGACCAAATTTCAATGCAAGCCGGTCGCCTGTAAATCTTCCGGTTGCCATCATGATCATAAAAGAGGCGTAGCCAAGTGATACAAGTGAGCCTTCTGCTTTTACCACTTGTTTGAAATAAACTCCACTCCAGTCGAACATACATCCTTCAGCACTCATGCAACAAAAAGCAATAACGCCTAACAACATTAACGAACCATGCGGCATTTTAATTTTTGTAAACGATGAAGCAGACTTGCTGGTAGGCGTCAGCAAAAGATATTTATTAAAGATCAGCATCATGGTAATTGCAAACAATGCAATTATCCAAAAATGATAATAAGGTTTTATATCAAGCTTCATCATCAATGAACCGATAAGGGCACCGGTAAAACCTGCTGTACTCCATATACCATGAAATGAAGCCATGATGGGCCTGTTATAAAGTGTTTCTGCATGTACAGCCTGTGTGTTAACAGAGATGTTGCACATGTTTCCAAATATTCCAAATGCACATAGAGCCAATGCTAATTGCCATGGTTTTTCTACTAAACCAATATTTGTAAGTGAAAGTGTATAGCCAACAACGGCAACTCTTAAAACATATTTGCTGCCGAATCGTGTAACCAGTCTTCCGCTGAAAGGCATCGTTAATAATTGACCGACAGGTAATGCAAGTAAGATACTTCCGAGTCCTGCTTCGCTTAAGTGCAGTGATGTTTTGATATCTGGTATACGGCTGGCCCAGTTTGCAAAAGCTAATCCCTGGCAAAAGAAAAAAACTGACACAGCAATCCGCACCTGTAGTTTATTTATCGGGGCTATTATAGTTGAACCAATGGTCAAGTTTGAGTATTATGGTAAAAATAATTTAATTCATACGAGCCATTGAAGGAGACAATATTTTTTATCATTTATCAATTGCTGTCCCAATTCACATTTTTTGATTCAATAACTGCTAACTTTATTTATATTGGGAATTCAATTCAGCTATTTCAAAACCACACAAAGCTTTGCCATGCGAAAAAATAATTTTCTACTCCTCGGCTTATTGTTTTTAACGACAGCAATTTCAGCACAGGTAAAAGTTATAAACCTATTGACAGAGAACCAAACAAATCCAATTGGGCTTGATGTTCAGCAGCCTCGGTTTACCTGGCAATTGGTGAGCGAACAAAGAAATATTTCTCAAACTGCTTATGAAATAACGGTTAGTGGTTCAAAAGGATCAGTATGGAAGAGTGGAAAGATAACCTCAGATCGATCCGTACAAGTGCCTTATGCAGGGACTGTATTACAATCTGGGAAAAAATATACATGGCAAGTAAGAGTATGGGATAATAATGGAAATGCTTCAGCATCGAGTGAACCTGCATTTTTCCAAACTGCAATGATGAGTTCCACTGATTGGAAAGCAAAATGGATCGAAGCCGATTTTGTTGAAGATTCAATTAACCGGCCAGCACAATATTTCAGGAAACAATTTTCCTCAACAAAAAAAGTTGCATCCGCTACTGTTTATATCACTGCACACGGCATGTATGAAGCACAGATAAATGGAAAACGAGTTGGCGATGCTTACTTAACTCCCGGCTGGACGAGTTACAAAAAAAGATTACAATACCAGGTGTATGATGTAAAAGATCTGCTCACCAGCGGAAACAATGCGATTGGTGTTGTTACCGGTAATGGATGGTACAGGGGTTTTATCGCATGGTCGGGTAATAAAGATAGCTATGGTAAGAAGACAGGTCTTTTGTTTCAGCTTGATATTACTTATTCGGACGGCACCACGTCTACTATTGTTTCTGATGAATCATGGAAGTCATCAACAGGTTCGATCCGCTATTCAGAAATCTATCACGGAGAAACGATCGATGCAAGAGAAGAAAAAACAGGCTGGTCAACTGCTGGGTTTAATGATGGAAGCTGGTCGGGTGTAAGAACTCAAAATTATTCAAATGATATTTTACTCGCCACTTATAATGAACCGATAAAAAAGCATGAAACATTTAAGCCATTAAAAATATTTACAACACCAAAAGGAGAGAAGGTGATAGATTTTGGACAAAACCTCGTTGGTTGGGTTATAGTTAAAGCAAATGGTAACGCAGGGGATAAAATAACTCTTCGGCATGCTGAGGTGCTGGATAAAGAAGGGAATTTTTATATTGATAATCTTCGTGCCGCTAATGCAACCGCCACTTATTTTTTATCAGGTAAAGGAGAAGAAATATTTGAACCTCATTTTACCTTTTATGGATTTCGTTATATAAAAATTGAAGGTGTCAATGATATAAAGCCTGAAAATTTCACAGCCGTTTCATTGTATTCAGATATGAAACCAACCGGAACATTTGTTTCATCAAATACTTTGATCAATCAATTGCAGCATAATATTCAATGGGGGCAAAGAGGAAATTTTTTAGATGTCCCCACTGATTGTCCGCAAAGAGATGAGCGTCTTGGATGGACGGGAGATGCACAGGCATTTTCACGAACCGCTTCCTTCAATTTTGGCGTTAATAATTTTTTTGCTAAATGGCTGCGTGATGTGGAAGCTGATCAGCTTCCTTCCGGAGGTGTTCCGTTTGTTGTTCCAAATGTACTTGGCCCTGGTGCAGTAGCTGCAACTGGTTGGGCCGATGTCGCTACGATCATTCCATGGAATATGTATTTGGCTTATGGAGATAAAAAAATTTTAGAGAACCAGTATAACAGTATGGCAGCATGGGTTGGCTATATGGAAAAAGCAAGTAAAAATTATTTATGGAACACCGGTTTTCATTTTGGCGATTGGTTATTCTATCGTCCATTTGATGATAATGATGGAAGATCTGCCGTGACGGATAAATATATGAGAGCACAATGTTTTTTTGCCAACTCAGTACAGATAATGATCAACACTGCAAAAGTGTTGGGTAAAAATGAGGACGCGAATAAATACACTGTATTGTTGAAAAATGTAAAAGATGCGTTTTTAAAAGAGTATGTAACTGCAAACGGAAGATTGGTGTCGGGAACACAAACTGCCTATGTGTTGGCGTTGAATTTTGATATGCTACCGGAGAATTTGCGTGAACAAACAGTAGATAAATTAGTGGAGAACATAAAAAGTTACAATAATCATCTTACTACTGGTTTTTTGGGAACACCTTATTTATGTCATGTATTAAATCGCTTTGGTAAAACTGATGTTGCTTACACATTGCTGATGCAGGAAACTTATCCTTCATGGTTATATCCGGTAAAAATGGGAGCCACTACAATATGGGAAAGATGGGGCGGCATTCATCCTGATAGCACATTCGAACCAGCATCAATGAATTCATTTAATCACTATGCTTACGGAGCAATAGGTGACTGGATGTACCAGGTTTTAGCGGGTTTAGATACATATGAGGATGGACCAGGGTATAAGCACATAAAAATTCAACCGCATATCGGTGGTGGATTAACAAACGCATCTGCAAGCTTGCAGACTTATTATGGCAAAGCCAGCAGCGGATGGAAATTAGAGGGCAATAAAATAATTATGGACATTGAAATTCCCGCGAACACAACTGCAACGGTTTTTGTGCCTGCTCCTAATAAAGAAGCAATAACGGAAAACGGAATTGCTGTTTCTTCGTCAAAGGATTTGCAGGTGACCGGAACAGAAAGTGGGTATGTTATTCTAAAAGTGAATTCAGGCAAATATCATTTTGAAGTATCGAAGTAAAATGTATATATGAAAAAACGGTTTATCGGGTTTATTTTTTTTGCCATAATCTTTTGTGTGACGAAGTCGCAAACGATCAATCCATCTTTATTAAAAGAAACATGGTCAGCAAACTGGATCACTGCTCCTGATGCACCTGCAAAAACCTATGGTGTATATTATTTCAGAAAAAAAATTTGGTTAACGGAAAAGCCTGATTCTTTTATTGTTCATGTTACAGCAGATAACCGATATGTGCTGATCATTAACGAAAGATATGTTTCATTGGGCCCTGCAAGAAACGATCTGTCTCACTGGAATTTTCAAACAATTGATATTGCTTCTTACCTGGTCAATGGAAATAATAGTATTGCAGCTACAGTCTGGAATGAAGGCGAATACAGGCCTGAAGGACAGATATCACACAGAACAGGATTCCTAATGCAGGGCAATACAAAAAAAGAAGAGATTATAAATACAAACACTTCCTGGAAATGTTATAAGAATAATGCATACACTCCATTAACAGGTATCGGTTATAATACTTATTATGTTGCTGGCCCCGGTGAGTCGATTGATATGAATAAAATGCCTGATGGCTGGACTAAAAATGATTTTAATGATGATGCATGGCCCAATGCTGTAAGAGTTGGCTGGCGTGGTGGCACTCCAAAAGGTGCGGTTGATATTGCAGACTGGATGTTGGTTCCTTCCACATTACCACCAATGGAATTACGGATTCAACGTTTTGCTGCAGTAAGAAGGACAGATGGCATTACAATTCCTGATGGCTTCCCGGCAACACAGAAACCAATTACGATCCCGGCAAATACCAAAGCGACATTTTTGCTTGATCAATCTTATTATACAAATGCATATCCTGAATTGGATTTTAGTAAAGGAAAAGATGCTGGTATCTTACTTACTTATGCAGAAGCATTATTTACTGAAAAGCCTGATGGCCCGGGTAAGACATTTAAAAAAGGAAATCGTAATGAAGTGGAAGGTAAAATTATTGCAGGCAGAAAAGACAGTGTCATATCTAATGGAAAAGATGATCAGAATTTCAGCACACTTAACTGGAGAACATTTCGGTATATTGAAATTAAAGTGACGACAAAAGATGAGCCGCTGATCATTAATGATATTTATAGTTTGTTCACCGGTTATCCTTTTGATTTGAATGCAACATTTAATGCGAATGATAAAACACTTGACAAAATATTTGAAGTAGGCTGGCGAACTGCAAGATCATGTGCATGGGAAACTTATATGGATTGTCCTTATTATGAACAATTGCAGTACATTGGTGATAGCCGTATACAAGCATTGGTTTCTTTATATAACAGTGGCGATGATCGTTTGGTGAGAAATGCGATCACACAAATGGATCATTCACGAATGGCGGAGGGAGTTACATTAAGCCGTCATCCATCTTTTTCCCCACAGCAAATTCCCACTTTTTCTCTTTGGTATATTGGGATGGTAAATGATTACTGGATGTATCGCGGCGATGCTGCTTTTGTAAAAGATAAATTACAAGGAAC
>JBIOVR010000370.1:0-10431 GCA_044867875.1 Chitinophagaceae bacterium | reverse complement strand
CGGGCAATCAAGTATAAAGAATGGAAACTGAAAGATAAAAATCTGGCAGAAAAAGATTATCGCCAATACATTTTGGATGAATACACTTTCTTGAAACGTCCTGTTATTATTATCGAGAATAAAATTTTTGTTGGCGGCGAAAAGAAAACAATAGCTGCATTAAAAGAGGAGCTGCAATAATGCAGCTCCGTGCTCCCATAGAGCGTCCGGCTATTGCTAGACTAGAACTAACTTTTGCACCGGTCATTGCATAAAATATTTCTCACTTATCACCAGGCAACAAATTTTAAGAATATTCTGTTCCGCATTTGCGGAACAGAATATTCGGATGAAGGATAACGAGAGAAATTCAGAATATGGATTTAATTATTTGATTTGTTTCTGTATTTACCTTACGTACTAAAACATTCCTTTAAGTTTATAGATGTTTATCATAGGCACTGCTATTGGTCAAATAATTATAAAAAACTGTGCCAATAAGCAGAACAATTTGCTAAAAACATTTTATGATTCTGAAAATCAATTTATTCCTAAGTGGAGTGTATACGGCCGATGAGCTGTTTATAACAGACGTGAGAAAATAAAAAGAGTTTAACAGATGGGGATAACTCTGTTATTATTTTTCTAATTCTGGATGTAATTTTTTTTCTTACTGATTTTTCAAAAAGATTTAATCGTCGGAAGTTTATATCCATTATTATAATGAGCATATAAATATTGCTGGTTCAATTTTTCATCTGTCAATTGCTGCTTTGCTTTATCCCATGTAATTTTTTCTTTACATCTGTATGCTATATTTCCTAACTGGCAAACAGTAGCAATATGAGCACCGGTACTTATTGGACAATTCAGATCATCCTGTTTGCCCGATTTAATAGCAGCAACAAAATTTTCCCAATGCTTTAGCAATGCATTATCTGTTGGTTTTTTTCTTTCAACCAACACTTTTTCTTTGCTTCCTTTTTCAGGTATCACTTCCCAGCCACCACGATCTAATTCCAATGTTCCGTTATTACCGATAAATGCGATGCCATGATCTTTTCCAAACAAGCCATTATCAATTCCCATTGCATGATCCCATATCAAATTAAATTTATCAAACTCATATAATGCACCCATTGTATCAGGAGTTTCCTGGTACAGGTCGGGGTAAGCAAAGTATCCGCCCAATGCTGAAACCGTTTTTGGAACATCGGCATTCATTCCAAATATTGCATAGTCCATTAAGTGAACTCCCCAATCCGTCATCAGACCACCGGCATAATCCCAAAACCAGCGAAATTGAAAATGAAACCTGTTTGCATTGAATTTTCTTTTTTGCGCAGGACCAAGCCACATTGTATAATCAACACCAGGTGGCGGATCTGTATCAGGAATTTTTTCTCCCGGCTTGCACCATCCCTGGTAACACCAAACTTTTACAGTCCGAATGTTTCCCAGCTGACCAGTTCTTATAAAATCAACTGCATCTCTGAAATGTTGTCCGCTTCTTTGCCATTGACCGGCCTGCACTATCTTATTATATCTTTTTTGAGCAGCCACCATTGTCCTGCATTCTTCAATTGAATTTCCAACTGGTTTTTCTACATACACATGTTTACCGGCCTCAACTGCATGTATCATTATTAATGCATGCCAATGATCCGGTGTGCCGATGATGACCGCATCAATATCTTTTTGCTCTAATAATTTCCGGTAATCGCCATACGTTTTCACTTTGGATGTATCTACATTCATTTTTGCAAGATCAGCCATTCGCTTATCCAATACATTTTTGTCAACATCACAAAGTGCCACAACATTTACTCCCGGAACTTTTACCGCAGCACTAAGATTACTCCATCCCATACCATTGATACCAATAGCACCAATATTCAATTGATCCGAAGGCGAGATCTTATTTTTGAAAATAGCAAAAGGTTCTTTACTGAAGGAAGACAACAAAGTGCTTCCGCCCAAAAGGGTTGCAGATGTTTGTATAAAACGGCGACGATCAGACATAAGAAATGTTTTAAAGATGTTTAATGAAGTTAGTATATAATTTTAAATATTCTCTTCTTCTCGTGGTCTACATATCAAACAAAACGTTTTGCATTTAAAAATTCAATAGGAAGATCTGATCTTCCTTCTGTTGCGAGATCAGAAAGAATTTCTCCGACCACAGAAGCGAATTTAAAACCATGACCACTAAACCCGCATGCAATTGACACATTCTCTTCGTAACCGGGCAATGTATCAATGATGAAATTTTCATCTGGGGAATTTGCGTACAAACATATTTTTGTATGAAGAATTGAATCAAAAGCTCCGGACAAATATTTGTTCAAACAATATTTCAAATTTTGAATATCATTTTCTGTTGACTGCCGATCTACTTTATCCGGATCTGTAACTTCTTTTGGAAAATGATGAGCCAATTTTAATCCCGCCGGCTCACCAAACTTTTCTGTATCTAATAAAGGAAAGCCGTAATAACATCCATGTTTTTCATCATCGCTAACCATCCAGCATGGAAACTTATTTAATTCAAACTGTTCATCATTTTTTGTTTTGATCCATGCAACAAATTGTCTTGTCACTTTTATTTTATCCGTAAAGCCTGCAATCATTTTACCGGCCCATGCACCGGCGGTAATTATAAGCTTGTTGCATTGATAAGTTTGTTTGTCTGTTTTTACTACTACTGTGTTTCCTTCGTTTTTCCATTCGGTCACTTTTTCATTTGAATGAATTTCTGCTCCATATTTTTTTGATTGTGAAGCATAAAGCCTGATCGCTTTTTCGGGAGTAATAAATCCTGCTTCCGGCTCAAACAATACTTCGAAATTTCCTGGTAAACTAAATTGTTGAAAGCGGTGGGCAGCATCCGCAGGATCTAATTTTTCTACTTCAATATTATACAGAGCAGCAGATCGTTTTATTCCTTTGATCATTTCATTATTTGAAGTGCCGGCATATAAAAGCCCTGTTTTAAAATAAAATTCCTCGCCGGTTTCTTGTTCAAGAGTGTTCCAGTTTTTATAGGCTCTTTCTAATAGCGGAACATAGTCGGGATGTTCAAAATAGGCTTTGCGAATGATCCGGCTCTGGCCTGCATGTGAACCGAATTCATGAGAGATATCAAATTGTTCAAGACCTAAGACTTTGTAGCCTCGCTTTGATAAATAATAGCAAGCTGCTGATCCCATAGAACCTACACCAATTACTATTACGTCAAAAGACGTGATCTCTTTCATTAAATGAAAATAAAAAGTTACAACTATAGGCGGAAAAATAATTATCTTTTGCAGTTATTATTACCGCCATTTAATAAAGCCATCATCCATCCCTTGAAACTTCCTTTTTTAATTATTGAAACAGGCAATTTATTATGGAAGTACACCACCATGCTCATACATCAAGAAAAAAATGGACACACTATTTCTGGGAGTTTCTCATGTTGTTCCTTGCTGTTTTCTGTGGATTTTTAGCAGAAAACTACCGGGAGCACTATGTAGAACATCAGCGAGCAGTACAACTTGCAAAAAATCTGTACAAAGAAATACTTGCCGATTCAATTGCCTTGGAAGAAAAAATCGCAATCAGGATAATTAAGGAAAAAGAATGTGCCTTCTTCATCGATTATATAAAGGACAGCAGCCTGACAAATCTTTCTACACGTTTCTATCCCGCTTTTACCTGGACTTTTGTTCAGTCCGCCCAGTTGTTTTTTGAGCCCAATGACGGGATTATGAATCAGCTTAGGAACTCTGGTGAACTGCGCTATTTTAAACGCAGCGAACTGCAAGCTAGTATTGGTAGACTGGGTGTAGCGGTAGCCAACGTAAGAAGCCGCAACGAAAAAGAATATAGTTACATTGAATTCTATTTGCGTCCCTTCACGATCAAGCATTATGATTTTGCCTGGTATGAAAAATTAACAAAAAAAGGAACTTTCACCTTACTAGAAGCACTTAACAATAAAGAAGAAGTAAAAGCTTTGGGCAGGTTGGTGAATGCTGATAAATTTTCCAGGCAGGAAGCCGAAAACACAGCCTCCTATTATCTGCTGATGCTAAGAGGCACCCGGCAATCACAATATGTTTCCTATGCAAAGGCTAATTATCATTTATTGGAAATTCTCAGAAAAGAATACCACCTGAAATAAATCTTTTATGGAAGTACATGCTCACACTCACACCGCAAGAAAAAAATGGACACATTATATATGGGAGTTTATCATGCTGTTCCTCGCAGTGTTCTCCGGTTTCCTGGCCGAATATCAATTGGAACATAAGATCGAAAAAGAAAGAGCAGAAAAATTTTTACAAAGCATGTTGCTGGATGTACGAACCAATATCAGCAACCTTGACTCCCTGATAAAACAAGATCAAATTATTATCGCTAATCACGATGAATTGGTAAACTGGTTAATAAAAGATAGCACTACCATTAACAGGGCGGCTTTTGCTAAAAATATGGGTGCAATTTGGGTAAGAAATTTCCTGGTGCGTAAAGAAACATACGAACAAATGAAATCATCCGGTTCATTAAGGTATATAGGGAATATTGAGTTCCTTAAAAAAATGATGGACTATGAACGCATCACCAATTTTGCACAATACCGTAACCAGGAATTTGAAAAAAAATATTATACCGAGTTATTCATTCCGGCTGTTTATAAAAGTTATGATCTTACCTGCCAGTTAAATCTTGACACAAGCAATCATTCAGATCCTGTTAAAATAGAAAAACTGGCGAACCACCATGATGTGCTGAATGGAAATGACGCAGCTGTTTTTCGTCATGACATGGGTGCGGCACTTACATTGAGACTGGAAAGATTAAGGAGAAGCCTGGATGCATTCACAGATGCAAGAGAAGCTTGTATAGAAATGGAAATTTTAATAGATAAACAATTAGGGAGGCATTAAAAATTTATTATGGAAGTACATGCCCACTCGCATACTGCAAGAAAAAAATGGACACATTATCTATGGGAGTTTTTAATGTTATTTCTTGCCGTGTTCTGCGGATTCCTTGCTGAGTATAAACTGGAACATGTAATAGAACACCAGCGGGAAAAAGAATATGCCAGTGCTTTATATGAAGAGCTATTAGCAGACTCTGTTTCTTTTTACAATAAACTAAATGCCCGGTTAGAAAAAGAAAAGGATTGTGATTATTTGTGGAGTTATATAAAGGACAGCACGTTAACTGATCTTCCCAAAGCATTTTACCCGGCGTATACAACCGTTTTTTATCTTATCAATAGCTATTCCTTTGAACCAAAAGACGGAGTGCTTAGCCAGCTAAAAAGTTCAGGCTCACTCAGGTATTTTAAGAGTTCAGCCTTGCAAAAACTATTCGGTGATATGAGTGTCTGCATTAATAACGTCCGCTACAGAAATGAGCAGGAATACCAATTCTTTGCCAATCCTATAAAACCATTCATGTTGAAGCATTATGATTTTAAGTGGCCCGATGAATTGCGAAAGAAAGATCAAAACGCTTACTATCTAGAGCTTATACGTGAATACAGAAAAAGTGATACTGTTATAAAAGCTAATATATTAAACCTGGCTTCTTTTGATAGAGGCGAAACTGCGAATATGATCATGTTTTATAAAACAATGATGTCTTCAAGCCGGTCCCTTCAAATGAGTGATTATATTAAAACCAACAGCAGGCTATTAAGTGAGCTACGTAAAAACTATAATCTGAAATAAAATGGAAGTACATGCACACACACATACTGCGAGAAAGAAATGGACCCATTATCTCTGGGAGTTTTTGATGTTGTTCCTTGCTGTGTTCTGTGGTTTTCTAGCAGAATACCAATTGGAACATAAAATCGAAAAAGACAGGGAGCGGCAATATATCAGTTCGCTGTATGAGGACCTGAAGGAAAATGACAAAATGTTCAGCCAGGTATTAATTTTTCAGAAGATCCGGATCGACAGGATGGATAGTATGATCAATATGCTTAATCACCCGGAAAGTATACGTGGTAATGAAGGCCTTTTATATTATTTCGCAAGAGTGTCGCCGCGTTTGCAAACCCTTACAGTCAATAACCGCACATTTGAACAACTGAAAAACTCAGGGAGTTTTCGTTTGATAAGAAAAATTGAAACATCAAACAGGATCATGGCTTACTATGAAAACATTCCACTGATACGGCAGATCGAAGGGCTTTACTTTGGAGAATTTGATCATTATAAAATTACGGCCTCCAGGATCTTTGATCCCGCTGTATTCACCAGTATGGAAATGAAAAATGGTGAAATAACCCGTACTGAACAAAACCCACCACTACAATCTTATGATCCTGGTCTTATAAAGCAGTTGTCACTATTTGCAGTATATATGAATGGTTCCGGAAGAGGCATTATTCAACAGGTTAGAGAACTAAAACAGAAAGGTGAAATAATGATAGATTACCTTCAAAAGGAATATCATTTGAAATAAATTTTTATGGAAGTACACCACCATTCACACACCGAAAGAAAGAAATGGACTCATTATTTCTGGGAGTTTTTAATGTTGTTTCTTGCTGTAACACTTGGATTTTTTGTAGAGAATCAACGAGAACATTATGTGGAGCACCAGAGAGAATTGCAGTATATGCGATCAATGGTAGAGGATCTGAAATTGGACACCACAGAATTAACGGGTCATATCCGCATGAGAATGGAACGTGATGAAATGTTTGACTCGCTGGTTTACTTACTCACCCAAACTAATATCCGGGAAAACGGAAACTCCATCTATTATATCGGCAGGATCGTGTCACCCCCCATTAGTTTTTTTCCCAATGATAGAACGATACAACAGTTGAAAAGTGCCGGTGGTCTGCGGCTTATCCGCGATATGGATATATCAAACAGCATTATGGCCTACGACCGTAAAATGAGACAGTCAGTTTTTGAATTGGGAGATGAACAGCAGGTAAGAGGAGAATACAGGCTTAGTGCTAATAAAATATTCAGTGGCCAGGTGTTTCATGAAATGATGATGAACAAAGGGATCAAGAGACCTATCGGCAACCCAGCTCTTTTTTCCGAGGATAAAGCATTGCTTAATGAATTTATTATGGGAACTCAATATTTGGAAAAAGTAAATCAGAAACAGGCAGCGAGGGCACAAGAACTAGTGGACCAGGCCCGGAAACTGATAGCCGACATCGTGAAAGAATACCATCTTCATTAGATATTTTATGGAAGTACATACACATACTCATACTGCACGAAAAAAATGGACACATTATCTCTGGGAGTTTTTAATGTTGTTCCTCGCTGTGTTCTGTGGGTTTTTAGCAGAGTATCAATTGGAACATAAAATTGAAAAAGACAGGGAAAAAGTTTACATGCAAAATATGCTGGAAGACCTGGAAACTGATACAACGATTTATTCAGATTATGCAAAAAGGAATGCCATAATTTTTGATTTGATCGATACGATGATCCACTTGATAAAAAGCCCGGACAGAAAAAAGCATATCAGTAAACTTGCCTACTCAGCCAGGATAGTTACTGCTAAATGGAAACAAATAGAGCCGGTAAAAAGAACCTATGAACAAATGAAAAGTTCGGGCCATTTAAGATTGATCGGAAAACGACAAGTAGCTGATAGCGTTTCTTCTTATTACAACTCTTTATTTGAATTGGATACCTATAACGAAGTGGGGATGATATGGGCTGATAATTATGCCAAAGCCATTGCAAAAATATTTGATGGTGAGGCTTTATTAAATATAATAAAAGAAAAAAAAGAGATTAAGCTGAACGAGGATGTGTTGCTGACTGAAGACAGGGTGATCGTCAATGAACTAATAACAAGTGCCGGCTATTTTTATGGTGCACTTTCCTTAAACCAGAATTTGGGCAATGACAGAAGCAAAGCAGCACAACGATTAATTGAACTGATAAAAAAAAATATCACCTGGAATAGATTTAAAATAACCGTTTATGGAAGTACATGCCCACTCTCACACCTCACGAAAAAAATGGACACATTATTTCTGGGAATTTCTCATGTTATTCCTTGCTGTATTCTCCGGGTTCATGGCAGAATATTTCCTGGAGCATAAAATAGAAAAGAACAGGGAGAAACAATTTATGGTGTCAATGATCGAAGACCTGAAAGCAGATACCAGTGCAATTTCAATACTTAATAAACAACGTTATGGCAGGATCCAGATGTATGACTCTTTGAGCAGCTTTATCAATGAAAAAAAATATTCAGAAAATGGAGGCGCCTTTTATTATTGGGGACGAAATATTTCCCACAGGGCTTTTTTCTTTTCTGCTGACGGAACTATGCAGCAATTAAAAAATTCAGGGGGGCTTCGGCTAATAAGCGATCAAACTATTTCAGATAAAATAATTGGGTATGATGTTCTTTACAGGAACATCATGCTTCAACAGGACCTGGAGGAGGTACAGTTGAATGAATACCGTGGTATAGCCGCAAGAATATTTGATGCTGCTGTTTTCAGCAAAATGACAAGAGGACTTACAAATGAAAGACCGGGAGAGAACCTTCAATTAAAAGACAGCATCATTTTATTAAGTGGGTTTTTTGAAAGACCGGTGGATAATCCTCTATTAAAAGATAGCTCACCAATTGCCTTAAATGAATTAGCAAATAGACTTAATTACTGGGCGGCTGGTTCGCAACGCCTCCTGCAACTTTTGGAACAACTCAAAAAAATGGCCTTTGAATTAATCGATCTGATAAAAAAAGAATACCACCTGAATTAAAACTTATGGAAGTACATGCACACACTCACACTGCAAGAAAAAAATGGACACATTATTTCTGGGAGTTTTTAATGTTGTTCCTCGCCGTTTCATTGGGGTTTTATGCGGAAAACACCCGGGAAGGCATTCTTCACAAAAAAGAAGTGAAGACACAGTTGAACTCTATGTTATCCGATCTTCAATCAGATATCACTCTTTTTGATTCGGTAACAGACCGTAATAGTTATGGTGCAAAGATGGCCGATTCACTGGTGGAGTTGTTACACTCGGATATTACAAAAACTACCGAGATTTATTTTGCCGCCAGAACTGTTACTGCCAATCTTGGGTATTACTATACCAACTCAAAGTCTTTTGAGCAGCTTAAGACTGCAGGGTTGCTCCGGTATATAAAAGACAAAGAATTACTCGATAGTATCGGCACTTATTATGCATCCTTTCAGTGGCTGGAAAATCAGATAGACCTGCTGCGTTTGAAAATGGATGAAATTCACAAAGGAAATACCCGGTTGTTTGACAGTTATGTTTTTCAGGAAATGACGATGAATATAAAAATTATCTCTAGTAGTAGTTCGAATGGCCAAAGAACAACTATCAGCAAACCTTTGGTAAAGCCATCTCTGCTTTCTACTGATGTAAAGGATATAAACACCGTATCGCTGAACTATCATTACTATTCCACTACCATTAAATTTTATATTCGTAATGCTATCGCCCTTCAAAACCGGGCAAAAGGACTTATTGAATTAATAAAAAAGGAATACAGTTTTGATTAAAATATAAACTTATGGAAATACATCGCGATTCATATAATTCGCTATACTTAATACATTTTATATTTTAAACACATTTTTATGAAAAGCAAAATGATCGTTCTGTTTCTTTTGGTCCGTGTACTTGCTTACAGCCAGGCAGACAGCACTGACATCATTGTACAGAAAATGATGAAAGATCAAAAAATTGCTGGTCTTGCACTCGCTATTATTAAAAACGGAAAAGCCGAGGTTAATAAGGGTTATGGTTTAGCCAATGTAGAACTCAACGTGGCTGTAACAGAAAGGACCGTTATCCGGCTTGGTTCTGTGAGTAAACAATTTTTCACTACAGCTATTCTTAAATTAATGGAGGAGGGGAAATTGAGTATTGAAGATCATGTCCATAAATTTTTTCCGGATGCACCTGAAACATGGAGGCCAATACAGTTAAAACATCTCATGTCTCATACATCAGGATTAAAAAGAGAAGCTCCTGCTTACAATAATTCAATTATTCAGCCAGACCTTGTTATTATCAAGTCGGCTTATTCCTTACCACTCGATTTTAAGACAGGTGAAAAATACCAGTATTGTAATCTTGCTTTTTTTATGATCGCAGAAATCATTACACAAGTGAGCGGTATGCCATGGCAGGATTATATACGTGAAAAAATTTTTATACCCGCCGGAATGATGAACAGTGGTATGACCGATTTTTATCTGATCATTCCCAACCGTGCCAGCGGTTATATGCACAAAAAAGATGTGCTGGTGAATGCGGATGTCATGTATGCAGTAAGGCCAAGCGGTGGATTTCTTTCCACTAGCACTGACATGATCTTATGGGATAAAGTGCTGAGAGAAAAAAATATCATTCTGAAAAAAGAAAACTGGGAATTGTTATGGCAGCCCTTTATTAAAACTTCGGATGA
>JBIOVR010000369.1:0-5283 GCA_044867875.1 Chitinophagaceae bacterium | reverse complement strand
CTTCGAAACTTACAAGCCTGTCCATTTCGTCTCTTTCATAACGAACATGAATCTCATTGGCATCAACAAACTCAACTACACCTTCGCCTTCAGAGTGAATTTGAATCCTTGCATCACGGGCAGCTTTACCTTCGAGACCTGTTCCTACGATCGGATCATCAGGACGAATAAGCGGTACTGCCTGGCGTTGCATGTTTGATCCCATCAATGCACGGTTCGCATCATCATGCTCCAGGAACGGAATTAATGAAGCACTCAAACCAACGATCTGGTTTGGTGCAACGTCCATATATTCTACATCATTCTTATCAAGAATTGGGAAATCACCTGTCTCACGGCTTACAACTTTTTCCTCTTTGAAACTTCCTGATTCATCAAGCGGTGAATTTGCCTGTGCAATCTTCGCACTATCTTCTTCCTCTGCACTTAAGAATGTAAGATGCTTCATACTCACTTTACCACCTTCAACTTTACGATAAGGTGTTTCAATAAATCCCATCTCATTGATCTTGGCGTGTACACAAAGTGTAGAGATAAGACCGATGTTCGGACCTTCTGGCGTTTCAATAGTACATAAACGACCATAGTGAGAATAGTGTACGTCACGAACCTCGAAACCTGCTCTTTCCCGGCTTAAACCACCTGGCCCGAGTGCTGAGATACGACGTTTGTGAGTGATCTCGCTTAATGGATTTGTTTGATCAAGGAACTGAGACAACTGTGATGTTCCAAAGAATGAATTGATAACTGAAGAAAGAGTTCTCGCATTGATCAGGTCAACTGGAGTAAACACCTCGTTATCCCTTACGTTCATTCTCTCACGGATGGTACGAGCCATACGTGCAAGACCAACACCAAACTGAGCATACAACTGTTCGCCTACTGTACGTACACGACGATTGCTCAGGTGATCGATATCATCGATCTCGGCTTTACCATTGGTAAGGCGAACGAGATATTTGATGATCTCGATTATATCTTCTTTTGTTAATGTCTTTTGCTTAAGTTGTACATCAAGGTTCAGTTTGCGGTTAATTTTATAACGACCAACTTCACCAAGATCATAACGCTTATCGCTGAAGAATAATTTATCAATGATACCACGTGCAGTTTCATTATCAGGTGCATCAGTACCACGCAACTGGCGGTAGATATGTTGCACAGCTTCCAATTCACTGTTCGAAGTATCCTTGTTCAATGTATTATAAATGATCGCAAAGTCACCACCAACATCTTCTTTCTGAATGAAGACACTCTTCACATCCATTTCAGTGATCATGTTGATAGCCTCTTCATCAAGAACGGAGTCACGTTCAAGAACGATCTCGTTTCTTTCAATTGAAACTACTTCACCGGTATCCTCATCAACGAAATCTTCAACCCAGCTTCTCAATACACGGGCAGCCAAACGACGGCCAACATATTTTGACAAAGTTTTTTTATCACCTTTTACTTCATCAGCCATTCCGAATAATTCAAGAATGTCCTTATCAGTTTCATAACCGATAGAACGAAGAAGTGTAGTTACCGGGAATTTTTTCTTACGATCGATGTATGCATACATCACATTGTTGATGTCAGTTGCAAATTCCATCCACGCACCTTTGAAAGGAATTACCCTTGCAGAGTAGATCTTTGTTCCATTCGGGTGAATAGACTGACCAAAGAATACGCCGGGTGAACGATGTAACTGGGAAACTACAACCCTTTCAGCACCATTGATAACGAAAGTACCTCTTGGCGTCATGTAAGGAATGTTACCCAGGAACACATCCTGAACGATGGTCTGGAAATCGACGTGTTCCTCATCATTACAACTCAAACGAAGTTTGGCTTTGAGAGGAACGGCGTAAGTCAATCCCCTTTCCATACACTCTTCGATGGTGTAACGTGGAGGATCAATAAAATAGTCAAGGAATTCCAGCACGAAAATGTTGCGGGTATCCGTTATAGGAAAATTTTCTTTGAACACCCTGAACAAACCTTCAATGTTTCTTTTATCCGGAGTTGTTTCCAACTGGAAGAATTCTTTGAAAGATGCGATCTGGATGTCGAGCAAGTCAGGGGCATCTGCGAGATGTTTGATTTTACCGAAATCTACCCTGTGATTCATTTTTGTTGAAGACATATCTGTAAAACCGGTTTTTTAGTTTTTCGACGGGGGACACAAATCACATTCGGGCATTTTCTAACTTAAAAGAAAATCCCGTGACAATCAGCTATTTAATCATGATTTGGGCCGTCAAAATATTAGCGCTAAATAAAAAGGATGGCAAAGGTAAGGATTTAAACTTTCCAACCAAGAAAAGTTTGCTAACAAAAACCCCGCCGAAGTACCACGAAATGGGAATTTCCTGACCTCGAAAGTTCTTATACCTTAAATCAAATTTCTCGGAGTGAAATGGAGTGAATTCATAAAAGATTATTTGACGTTTACCCGAAAAGAGAGAATAGGAATTCTGACAGTTGTTAGTGTGATCCTATTTACTCTTTTTTTGCCGGATATTCTTTCAAAAACAGATAGCATTCGACCAATTAAAATGGACACTGCATGGATGACTGCAGTTAAAAGGTCAGAAATAAAAGTTCAGGACTCTTCATCCGATCATTATCAAAAAAATGAGAATGAAAATGTCTATGCTTATCAATATGACAAAAGAAAATCTAGTTATAACGAAAACGACATCATAAAAGGCCAGCTTTTTTATTTTGATCCTAATACAACTACGGGACCTGAATGGAAGAGATTAGGATTAAGGGATAAAACAATTAAGACAATTGAAAACTATCGGAATAAAGGCGGACGCTTTTATAAACCAGAGGACTTGCAAAGAATTTATGGTTTTCATGATGATGAATATGAAAGACTGAAGCCATATATCAAAATTGAATCGAATTCTTCCAAACCCAATCAAGAATTAGTTTCATCAAAAGATGAAATACAACCGTCAAAAATTTATGCGGCCCGCTATTCGATCATTGATGTAAATGCTGCTGATACAACTGCTTTTATTTCTTTGCCTGGCATTGGCAGCAAACTCGCCGCAAGAATTGTAACATTCAGAGAAAAACTCGGTGGCTTTTATTCAGTAGAACAGATTGGAGAAACTTATGGATTACCTGATTCAACTTTTCAAAACATAAAACAATGGCTGAAACTGGACAATGCTTCAGTTAAAAAGATAAATATCAATACGGCTACCGTTGATGAAATGAAATCACATCCTTATATCAAATACAATCTTGCCAACCCGATCGTTGCTTACAGAAATGAACACGGATCATTTTCTAAAGTAGAAGACATCAAAAAAGTGATGGTTGTGACGGATGAGATTTATAAAGAGGTTGTGCCATATCTTTCATTACAATAAAAAAGCTCTTCAATATGAAGAGCTTTAATAAAAATATTATCAGTAAAGAATTAAGCAATCTCTACATCTGCACCAGCTTCTTTCAGCCTGTTTGCAATTTCTTCAGCTTCTGCTTTAGAAACGCCTTCTTTGATGTTCTTAGGAGCGCCGTCAACCAGGTCTTTTGCTTCTTTCAAACCTAAACCAGTAAGTTCTTTAACGATCTTAACTACGTTAAGTTTAGATGCACCACCGCTTTTCAATACTACATTGAATGCAGTTTTTTCTTCAACAGCTGCTGCGCCTCCATCACCACCAGCGCTAACTACTACTGCTGCCGCTGCTGGTTCAATTCCGTATTCTGATTTTAAGAAGTCAGCTAATTCCTGTACTTCTTTTACTGTTAAGGCTACAAGGCCTTCTGCTAATGCTTTTACGTCTGCCATTTGATTTAAATTTTTCCCGTCTTCTTATCCACTTATCGTAGATCCGACGGATGATTAAAAAAACTTTGCCTTTGATTATAACCCTCAGGCCTGGGCTTTTATTTCTGGTTCCAAGATTTCTTGTTTCAATAATTGAATACAAGAAATTTAGAAATATGAAATCTTGAAATTACTCTGCTGGTGCTACTGCAACTTCACCTTTCTTCTCTGCATTATGCAGCAACGCCGCAATAACTCTCTTCGCTGGTGATTGCAACAAACCAATTACTTCGCCGATCAATTCATTCTTAGTTTTAATCTTAACCAAAGACGCCAATTGATCATTACCCATGTATACATCGCCATTGATGAACGCTGCTTTTAATACAGGCATTTCACCTTTACTCTCTTTGCGGAAAGAGCTAATGATCAAAGCAGGATCTTTCGGATTTTCTGAAAACATCAATGCTGTTACTTTATGAAGCGAATCATAAACACCAGCATAACGTTCTGTATCCAATGATTCCATTGCTTTTTTGATCAGTGTATTCTTTGCCACTTTCATTTCAACCTGTTTGTTGAAACAAGCACGGCGAAGCTTTACAATCTGTGCTACTGTCAACGATTCTGTGTCAGTAACATAAAAGTTATTGTATTGAGAGAACTTATCTTTCAGCAGTTCAATTACTTCGTTTTTTTGATCTTTAGTCATTTTAATAAATTTTGACTTGAATATTTTATTTATCGTTCAGGTCGCATAAGCGTCCCGATTGTTTAATGAACAAATCCTTTTGTATCAATAGAAATACCAGGACTCATGCTGCTTGCCATACTTACACCTCTCAGGTATGTTCCTTTAGATGAAGATGGTTTTGCTTTTATAATTGCATTCAATAACTCCTGGCTATTTTCTGCAATTTTTTCCGGAGTAAAACTTACACGACCGATTGACGCATGAATAATTCCAGCTTTATCGATCTTGAAAGCGATCTTACCACCTTTAACTTCATTCACTGCAGCAGCAACATCATTACTAACTGTACCGGTTTTAGGATTTGGCATCAGGTTTCTTGGACCTAACACTTTACCCAGCTTACCGATTTTCGGCATCACTTGTGGTGTTGCAATGATAACGTCTACATCAACCCAACCGCCTTCGATCTTTGTTACAAATTCATCAAGACCTACATAATCCGCACCGGCTGCTCTTGCTGCTTCTTCTTTATCGGGCGTGCAAAGCACCAATACTTTTTTTGTTTTACCTGTACCATGTGGCAACGTTACTGTACCACGGATCGCCTGGTCTGCTTTTTTTGGATCAACTCCCAAACGGATATGCAGATCAACCGACGCATCAAATTTGCTGGTGGTTATTTGCTTCACCAATGCCGAAGCGTCTTTCAGGCTATATTGCTTAGCTCCGTCAACTTTTGACTGAACTGTTTTTCTTTTTTTACTGATAAATGCCATTGTGATTCGTTTTAATTTTTCACCGATTAATTTTCCCA
>JBIOVR010000368.1:0-5415 GCA_044867875.1 Chitinophagaceae bacterium | reverse complement strand
AAAAAAATGGATCTACCTGATCTATACTGGCATTATTCTTTTTATACAGTTGCTATTGATAATTATAGACTCCGAAAGTTATAAGGCATGGGGGACAAGGGTCGATTCGACTCCTTTAAAATTTTTATCAACTCCCAAAGAAGCATGGGCATCTATTAATCATCTTCCTATTGTACTAATTATAGTCGGCCTTGTTGTTGTCTATATCTTGTTGTTCTGGTTATTCAGGAAAATTATTTCAAGATCAATAGCCCTTTTGGAAAATAATAAATATCGATTTGTACAGGCATTGCTGGTATTACTTTTTACAGGTTCGCTCATTATTCCGATACGTGGGGGATTTCAATTATCTCCATTAAACCAGAGCAGCGTTTATTTCTGTAATAATCAATATGCAAACAATGCAGCAGTTAATCCTTCATGGAATTTTATTTTCTCAGTTATACAAAGAGGTCAGTTAAATGATCATTTGTATCAATATATGAGAAATGATGAGGTAGATGCATATGTGAATCCTCTTTTTGATAGTAAGGGAAAGGTTGAGCAGATTATTGATGATAGCAGTTCTGTAAACACAAATGTTATCGTAATAATATGGGAAAGTTTTACTGAAAAGGTTTTAAATAAGAGTATTGATGGAAAACCTGTCATCAATTTTTTTCATGAATTAATGAAAGAGGGGATCTACTTCAGCAATTGTTATTCTTCCGGTGACAGAACAGATAAGGGGATTGGTGCTGTTTTAAGTGGCTACCCGGCATTGCCGAAAGGCTCAATTGTAAATTACCCCGAGAAGACCGCCAAACTTCAAGGGCTAGGAAAACTGTTTTCTGAAAATGGCTATTCAACTCAGTTTTATTATGGCGGCGAGTCTGAATTTATGAACATTAAAAGTTATCTCAACGGACAGAAATTTCAACAGCTAATTACAAAAGAAGATTTTAAGGATGCTGATATGAACTCCAAATGGGGCGCACATGATGATGTAGTGATGAAAAAAATTGTGAATGATATTCCAAAAAAACAAGAACCATTCTTTACCACATGGCTCACGTTAAGTAGTCATGAACCTTTTGAAACGCCAGTAAAGACAGTGTTTAATGCGAACGATAAGGAAACAAAATTTCTTAATTCACTTCATTATACTGATTCTGTTGTTTACAGTTTTATAAATGAGTTAAAGAAAATGCCATCATGGAAAAATACAATTGTGATCATTTCTGCGGATCACGGACATTATTTACCGGTAACCGGAAAACGTGCTGATGATTATCGCATACCGATATTATGGTTGGGAGGTGCATTGAAAAAACAAAATATTATCATTGATAAAACAGTAAGTCAACTTGATATGGCAGGCAGCTTAGCTCAGCAACTTCATTTCAAAACAGATTCTTTCACCTTTGGTAAGAATGTTTTTGATTCCACTTCAAATCATTGGGCTTTTTTTACTTACAATGATGGAATTGGTTTTGTGACAGATAGTAGCCGCACTTTATTTGACAATGCGGGAAAAAGAATTGTTTTCGAAGAAGGTAAATCAACTAAGGAACATGAAATAATTGCAAAGGCATTGATGCAAAAAGTCTATAACGATTTCTTGAAACGATAACTCTAAAACTTATCATCCAATTCCATCGCTTCTTCTTTTTCTCCAAAAACATAATGATTAAACCATTGCCAATTATGCCATGTTGCTGCTAATCTTTCCTTTGGTTTATTAATGCCATGACCAAACCCTTTGTAAACGATCAGCTTTGAAGGAATTCCTCTGTCCTGCAAACCACGATAAAGTTCATATGCATTTGGAATAGGAACTCTTTTATCGAACTCACCATGCTGGATCAATGTTGGTGTACTTGCTTTATTAATATTTGTCATTGGCGATGTCTTTAAATAAATATCCATATCACTCCATGGTGTTGCCTGCAGATATTGTCGTGTAAATGGTGTGATGTCAGTATTAACATAATAAGTTACCCAATTAGAAATACCGGCACCTACAGAAATGGCTTTAAACATATTTGTATTGGTTGTAAGAAAAGCAGAGATATATCCACCCTGGCTCCAGCCCATACAACCCATTCGTGATGTATCAATCATGTTTTTACTGTTGAGATATTCAACGCCGCTAACAACATCCCACATATCGCCAACGCCAAGATTGCGGACATTTAATGCACGGAACTTAGCTCCATAACCAGCGCTACCACGATAATTAACACGTAAAACAAGAGCACCTTTTTCAACCCATTGCATAATTGGGTAAACATAAGTTGGTGTAGGATCCGGAAGATCGATACCTGTTGGTCCTCCATGAATAACCACCAACAAAGGATATTTCTTTTTTGCATCGTAGTTTTTTGGTTTTAACAGAACTCCTTCGATCTCTGCTCCATCTTTACTTTTCCATTGGATAACTTCATTTACTGGTGTATTCCAATCCTTGATCTGTGCGGAGCTATTGGTTATCTGTTTTAATGGTTGTTTTAATCGCCATGAAAAAATTTCATTCAGACCTGTATAATTTCTTCCTGATACTGCGATAGCATCTGAATTTCTACTAAACGAAAAGCCACCAGGAAGATCCAAAGCAATAGGGATATTTTCAACAGCTCCTGTTTTTGTATTAACACTATAAAATTTAGATTTCATTTTTTCAAAAGCACTTACAAACAGACCTGATTTGTTCAAATCTAAAACTGATTTATTCTCGTCAATGTCTTTTGCGATCTCCAAACTTTTCTTGGTTTCAAGGTCATAGATGAATAACCGGTTGTTTTTATAAAAGTTCGAAACTGAATCATCTATTAAGCTGGAATATACAAATGCTTTTGCATCCGGACTCCAGGCACTAAAAAAATCGCCAACGGGACTGCTAATCACTGTTGTCATTTTTTTTGTAGTTATATCGATCAATACAATATCAGATGTTATGCCTGAATTGATCAACGGGTCGGATTGACGATTAAAAGCTATTTGCTTGCCATCAGGACTCCAGGAAAAGCCTCCCACATTAAAATTCCCTTCTGTCAATGGTTTTGCTACAGGCAATGAAATGCAATCTGAGCTTTTATTCATTTTACTGGTATCCTTTGACGTATAACAGGGCAGTTCTCCAGCAAGAAAAATAGAATCGTAATTGAAATTCAGGATCCATAAATGTGTCAGTTGATATTCTTCGCCTTCTATTCCAAATGAGCCAAATCTTTCTTTTTTTGTTTTATCCTTTTTACTTTCTGGTTGTGTTTTGCTATAAACTATTTTAGTTCCGTCCGGATTCCATGAATAACCGTTAATACCATCCTCGTCTTTTGTTACCTGTATCGCTTCACCGCCAGCTACAGAAATAATATAGATCTGTCTTTTATCCCCTCTGTCAGCAATAAAACTCACGTATTTACCATCTGGAGTGAAAGCTGCATTGCCACTGCTGTTTTTATTTGTTCTTGTTAATTGCACAGGAGGTTCGCCATTCTTTACCATCCAAAGCTCATTGTCATAAGCATTGTTGGCCCAATCTGTTCCCGATACACCGTAGACGATTATTTTTCCATCGGGTGAAATAACCGGGTTGCCATAAGTTTTCAGACTTATCCATTTTTCAAAAGAAACAGAAGCATCTTTTTGTGCAAATACTATTGTGGATGAAAGAAGAGTTGCTACAATAAATATTTTTCTCATACAAATGGGTTTGAATTTATTTTGCTTTATTGAGAGATTCTTTAATAGCATCAATAATATATTTAGGCTCCCGATAGAGTAAGGTTTCGTTCACAGAAATTTTTGCTTCACCATTTTCGTTTGGCCTCGGTATTCGTATAAAATATCCATTGAGACTCTCACCAAATTTTTGTCCCTGTATTCCTGCCGGGAATTTCATACTGTAAATATTTGTGCCTCCATCTAATGGTGAAATTTTTATTCCCGGTATTTGATTAAGAGAAGTAAAAATTTCTTTTGATCTTTTGATCGCTTCCTGCAATCTTTCTTCAATTCCTATCAGTTTGTAAGAAGCCATTGCAGCATTCAGCCAGTTGCCAAACATATTACCTCCATGTATTTTTATCATATGTGGCATTTTTTCGATCAAGGATCTTTCTCCGCAAAGAATGGCGCCGCCACTTGCTCCAAGATATTTATACAGGGAAATGTAAACAGTGTCGAAATAACTTGCATATTCTTTTATAGAGATGCCTGACCAAGCAGAAGCCATATAAATTCTTGCGCCATCAAGATGCAGTTTGATATTCTTACTACGACAATATTCACTGATCTTTTTTATTTCATCGATTGGGATCATCCGGCCATCTGTACGACGAACCGGGTTTTCTATAGAAACACAACCAAGACCACTTTTAAATACTTCTTCGCTGTCAAGATTCTCAATTGCTTTTTTTAATTCATCGGCAGTAAAGAAAGTTTGATTTTTTGCTAATGGCATTAACCGTTTATTAAAAATTGATTGTGCAGCGTCCGCTTCATCCCTGTATACATGACTGGTATCCTGCACAAAGACTTTTGAATTCTCACCGCTTAGCATCGCAATGGCAAATTGATTCGCCATAGTACCACTTGGCATATAGATCGCTTTTTCTTTGCCAGTAATTGCTTCGAATTTCTTTTCCAACTCTTCTACTGCACCTCCTGAACCATAACGATCGACCTTGATTTGTTGTTTACTATTAGCGGCTTGTAATTGTTCCAGGTAGGGAAGGCCATCATACAATTCTCCATCGCCAAACAATTTTACAACAGGCTCGTTTGCGGCAATCGTTTTCTTATTTATACTATTTGCTAATATTGGTGTAGCAGGTAAAACTGCAGGCAATAAAGAAAGTCCTGAGACTTTTAAGAAATTTCTCCTGTTGACTGACATAGTAAGAGATTTATTATTAGCAAATTACGAAGATTGGGCGAGCCACAGTATTTCACCTAACCCGGGAACCCGCAGCTTTATTCGTAAACTTACTTTTCAAAATTGAGTACAAGTTGGTATTGCAATAAAACTAAATAATAGGTTGATTTGTATTCTACTTTACCACTATGCAATTGATGATGTACATAGGAAATGACCACATAGAATCTATTAAATTAGACCCGGAAAGGATTTCCAAACCCGGGTATCTTGGAACTTTCAAAAGAAGTTTAAAAGCGAAGTATAAGGATCTGATAAGCCAACATGGCTCCCCCGCAGATTTTATGGTGATTGATAACTCTCCGCAAACAGCGAATAAGCAGTCAACAAATCTTTATAAAACTAAATAGTATTACCGAAGTATAATTATTTGGAATCTTCTTGTGGCGGTGTAGTCTTTTTATTTTCTTCTTTGTCAAGCTTATCAACAACCTTATTCCATAATTCTTTTGCATCTTCCTTTAAGCCTTCAAGTTTTATTTTCGCTTTGTCAGCAA
>JBIOVR010000367.1:0-2801 GCA_044867875.1 Chitinophagaceae bacterium | reverse complement strand
TAACGTAGTTAGATGGTTCACTTGTCTGGTGCCCATCAACTCTTTTAACAAAATATTGAACCCCGATTCTTTAACCCCGGATTTGCTTTATCTTTATTTGCAAATACTAATAACTCAAAACGAAAGTCATGGAAGGAAAGAAACCTAAAATTTTGTTGTGCGAAGATGATCAGAACCTCGGAACTGTTCTTAAGAATTATCTTGAATTGAATGATTATGAAGTAACGCTTGAAAGAGATGGCCGTCTTGGTCTTGCCGCTTTCCAACGAGAAAAATTTGATATCTGCCTGCTGGATGTAATGATGCCGAATATGGATGGCTTTACACTGGCAGAAGAAATAAGAGATGTTGATCCGGATATTCCTTTATTCTTCCTCAGCGCCAAAACAATGAAAGAAGATGTGATACAGGGATATAAACTCGGCGCCGATGATTATATTACCAAACCTTTTGACAGTGAAGTATTGCTTTTAAAAATAAAAGCGATATTGAAACGTAACGAAGAGATCAATAAAGAAGCAGAGAATAAAGAATTTGATCTTTCCAGTTACCATTTCAATCCAAAGCTCCGCCAGTTAATACATAGTGGCATTACACAAACATTGTCGCCAAAGGAAAATGAGTTGTTGAAAATGCTGGCCGAGCATCTTAATGATCTTTTGCCAAGAGAACAGGCATTGAAAAAGATCTGGGGTAGCGATACTTATTTTAATGGCCGCAGTATGGATGTTTATATTGCAAAGCTTAGAAAATATTTAAAAGACGATCCAAAGATCGAGATCGTAAATATTCATGGAAATGGATTCAGGCTGGTAGTGCAGTAGAACCACGAATAAGAGATTAAAAAAGGATTAAGAGGAAACTTTTGATCCTTTTTTATTTGGAAAAATTAATGGCGAATACATGCACGGCATTAATTATAATAAGGTACCCGACGACCATGTTATCTTGCGATCACGAGCTTTCTAGTTAGGTTTAAGTCACCTCAGTAATTTGAAATAAATGTATTATCGTAGTACTTTCAAAATAAATAAGAGCATTAAAACCGAATAAATTTAGGTTATCCATTATTGGAGATGTCCATCAAAAATCAGCGAGGGGAAAAAATGCTATTACCGGTCACCAGGTTTCGCTAATAAGAGTTCCATTTTTGCTTATCAGTAGTCTGACATCGTCGGAAACTCCACTTTTTATCCAGAACCAATGAACCTCCCATGCGGTTTTACCCATTTGAGTATAATAGGCCCAAACCCGATCCGGATAGGGAGTTTCGGGTAAGACCCCATGGTCACAAGCCCATTTCTCCGCAGTCACAAGAACATTACGTGGAATGGTTAATTGCTGTTGTTTGCTATTCGAGTTCGAGCTAAGCGAACTTATAGGAACAAAAAAGATTGCGGTCGCAAAAAGACAGCAAACTATCAGTACTTTTCTCATAAAAAGTTTTTTGAAGTGAATAAATAGGTCGATACAAGAGCTGGCCAGGTACGGAAACAGAATTTGAAAGCAATAAATAAGAATTATTAGTTCACTTACGTATCGGACAAAACCCGGCTATTGAGGAGTTATTTAGAATAATGAATGAAGTACAGTAATGAAAAGATAGATTCTTTTTAAATAACCCCGAAAAATTTGATGATGGCCAAACGTTAATAACTGTGATAGTTGGATTAAGGAATGGCGAAGCTTCAGGAGAATAAAAGATTCTGGTCGGATTTGCCTGGTTTCTTTCCCAGATGCTCATAAGCTTTAGCAGTCACTTCTCTTCCTCGTGATGTACGCTGTATAAAACCTTCCTGTATTAGAAATGGCTCATACACTTCTTCCAGTGTACCTGCTTCTTCACCAACTGCCGTTGCAATCGTGGTAATGCCAACAGGACCTCCTTTGAATTTTTCTATGATGGTAGATAGGATACGATTGTCCATATCATCTAATCCATGCTCATCTACGTTCAATGCTTTTAATGCATGTTGTGTAATACCGAGATCAATTTCACCATCATTTAATACTTGCGCAAAATCTCTTACCCTTCGCAGCAAACCATTTGCAATACGTGGCGTGCCGCGGCTTCGCCTGCTTATTTCAGCAATTGCATCTTTTGTAATGGAAGTATTCAAAATTGTTGATGAACGCTGAATGATCTTATTTAAAATATCTGAAGTATAATATTCCAGTCTTGACTTAATAGCAAATCGTGAAAGCAATGGCGCCGTTAATAAACCACTTCTTGTGGTGGCGCCGATCAATGTAAATGGATTCAGATTTATCTGGACACTTCTTGCATTCGGGCCGCTGTCGATCATGATATCGATCCTGAAATCTTCCATTGCTGCATACAAATATTCTTCCACCACTGTACTCAACCGGTGTATCTCATCAATAAACAAAACATCATTGGGTTCAAGATTCGTAAGTAAGCCAGCAAGATCTCCGGGCTTTTCAATTACCGGTCCTGATGTTTCTTTGATCTTCACTCCCATTTCATTCGCCACAATTCTTGATAAAGTTGTTTTACCCAATCCCGGCGGGCCATGAAATAAAACATGATCCAATGCTTCGCCACGGATCTTTGCTGCTTTGATAAAAATTTTCAGGTTCTCAATGATCTGCGATTGCCCGGAGAATTCAGCAATATGTGCGGGGCGGATATTATTCTCAAATTCTTTATCTGCGGGGGTTAAGAAATTCTTACTGTTATCAAGATTAGGATTAGCCATGAACTTTTTTTCGTAATTTTTGTAAAGCTAAATTATTAATCACAAAACCTTGTAATATGAAATATGTAATTACAGGAGCAG
>JBIOVR010000366.1:0-3787 GCA_044867875.1 Chitinophagaceae bacterium | reverse complement strand
AGTGATTCAACTTATACAATTAAAATTAATTTTCTTTACGGTTCACGACCTGCAAAGGGTTATCATCAGCAAGAATCAAAACGATTTGGTGGTATAAAAGGCGGTCATGTCAATATTGAAGCCGGTGGCCGTGTGTTAGACTTCAGACCGGGAAATAATCCACTTCTTCCAAACAATAAAAAACCAAGCGGCGGTTTCAGTATAAACGATTCTATTTATTGGAACGGCGAAACAGATAAATGGACAGCAGTCATTGTTCCTGTCTCTCAAGAGCAATTTATGACTTTGCAAAAACTGATTGATTCATTTGCCGCAAAAACTCCTTATGATTATGCAATTTTCGGTATGCGATGTGCCGCTGCAAGCTATGATGTTCTAAGTAAGATCGGCTTGTTCAAAGAATATCCAAACCCAAAAAATGTTGCTACTCATTTTTATCCAAAGCTTTTAAGAAAGAAAGTATTGAAATGGGCTGAGGATAATAATTATAGAATCTTATCCCATGATGGAAGATCGACAAGAAAATGGGAATCAGATAAAGGGCTTTTATGAACCTTTGATCACCTTCCACATCTCTTCGGCAACCAATTGATTTCCTTTTGCATTTAAATGAACACGGTCAGTAGTAAGAATGTCACGATCTTTATTATCAGGATTATTTTTTAGGTTGTAACCAAGAAATGCTTTTCGCAGGTCAACTAAAGCCAGGCTATTTTTTGAAGCGATCCGGCGAATGATGTTACTGTATTCATTCATATCCCCATCCTGTGGGTTACTAAAATCTGTCTTCTCTCCTATTGCTGCTGGCGTACTAAGAATAATTTTTATGTTTTTTGCTTTCAATTTATCAATTATCGCCTGGTAAAATTTTTCAAACTTATCTGCGTCGGTGCCTGTGCCTGAAGAAGATTTATGCCACACATCGTTTACACCAATATAAATAATAACTACATCCGGGTTTTTTGCCAGCACATCACTTTCCATTCTTAAATACAGATCATACACTTTATTTCCACCAATACCAGCACCAATAAATTCATAATTATCTCCGGCACCTTCCACTTTACACATACTATCAATCCTTACAATATAACCACCGGATTGTACACCTGCTTGTGTTATTGAATCTCCAAAAAATATCACTCTTGTTTTCTTTTGAGAAACAAAAGATGTCATCAGGATTACAACTATTGAAAAGAAAAAAAGTTTCATGTAAATATGTTTGACACAATTTAAAACAAAAAAGCATCCGCCAATGGCGAATGCTCAATAACTTTCATCACTTCACTTTTATTCAACATTCACTTGCTTCTTAATAACCGCCCCTTCGCTTGCTTCCATTAAAAATTTCCGTTCGCTGATAACATAACCATTTCCCTTTTCACAAAAATGAACTTTTAAATTTTCAATTGATATAGGGTTGCCATCAGGGATATCGCCAATATTGTTGTGCAGTATATCATGTCCATCAATGATCACAACTAATCCACTTCCTATCGCTTCCATTTTATCTCCCTCGGTAATTAACATGCCGGTATCTTCTCCTAAACCTATCCCAATACAACTTGGATTAGTAGCGACTGCCTGCGCCAATCTTCCAAACCTTCCACGCTTTTCAAAATGCGAATCGATAATTACTGAATCAATAAACCCAAGACCGGTCGTAATTTTTACTTCACCTTTTAAATGGGCTCTTGTCGCATTCCCTTCATAGATCATCGTTTTGCTCATTGCCATGGCGCCTGCTGAAGTCCCGGCAATTAAAAAATTTTCATTCATATATCGCCGCTTCATGATCGCAAGAAATTCTGTACCACCATCTGTAACACTTAATCTCAATTGATTTCCACCACTAAACATTACGGCATCACAGGTTTTTATTCTTTGCAAATATTCTTTGTTCAATGTATCCTGCCGAGTACGAACATGCATTATATCAACATTCTCGCAACCGATCTTCCCAAATGCATTCCTGTAATTTTCTCCTACTTCCATAGGAATAGTAGAAGCTGTAGTGATGATCTCAATCCTTGCACTGGGACCACCGGCTTCCTGCACCACGCGGCGCAAAATGCCTAACTCAAAAAAATTAAGATTGCTGCGATAGACTTCCCCGGTTTCAAGATCGGTGCCTTTATCTTCCGCACCTCCGATTGCAATAAGTTTTCCTTTAGGAATGCTCATTTAAAGGGTTTGATTAGCGACAAATATAATCAGGATGACTATAACGTATTTGTCGTTGCTGGCATTTTGTTAATATGTGGAAAATTATGAGTCCAGCTGTATAAATTCTATTGAACTTTCGTTGCGACGCTCCGTTCAAAGTTCTGTTTTCATAGCATCTCTCGTTGAGCAAAGCGAAACCCCGACGAATATCGGGGTACTCTTGCACTGCCAGTACTTATATGCGCCTTTTAAAAATATTTGTTTTTTAGCTGATGAATTTTGGCAACATTGCTTTTCAAAAAGAAGCCCTCTGAGGAATCAGAGGGCTGTGTAATTGAAACGAAAACCAACGATTGCCCATCCTATGATGGGAAAGAGTCTTTTTTCTTATAGTGAAAGAGCCTTAACCTTCTATGCCCACAAAACTATTAGTAGTTAAATTTGGAAGTCATGACGTTTGTCAATTATAAGGATGAGATAAGTCAGAAACTAAAACCTTTAAAATTGGTTGTTTAATTCAATATAGTTGTCTGTAGATCCCTGAAGGTTTCAATTGCTTTAGGGAACAAAATATTGTTTTCGAGATGCACATGCTGATGAAGATCCAACTCAAATGCTTTTAATGCAGCAAAGCTCAAACGATAAGTTGTGCATGCGTCCTGCGGCGGAGCATAATCATTAGAAAGAATTCTTATATCATTTAGCAGATTGCCCGCATGGTCATGCTCCTGTTCCATTACAGTAATGGGAGATTGCAGGTATGTTATATTTAGTTGGAGGTTTGCATTTTCATTATCGGCAAGTTTTTGCAGTTCTTTAATTCTTGGAAAAAGGATCAGTTCTTCTTTTTTCATGTGACCCTCCATCTCTTCTTTTACAGCGCTAAATGTTTGAAATATCTTATAAAGTTCCGGATGTCTTTCACCATGCTTAGAAGATACTTTGTGCAGGTAAGCATAGATCTGAGGCATTTCATTTTTCACATATGCATGATGCGTTTGTACTATATAATCGACAAGTTGCGTCAAATTCATTTTTTCAAAATCAACAGTGCTGTTATTGTCTTTTGTAAAAATATTTTCCAGGTCCTCTTTTACTTTTGATACAGAAAGTTGTTGTTCTGTACAAGCTTGTTCAAGTGAACGTTTTCCTTTACAACAAAAATCAAGATGATATTTTTCAAATACAGAAGCAGCCTGGTGATTGCTATTTACTATTTGCGCAAGTGACAAGGAAGAAAGGAATTGATTCATAATATTTAGTTTAGAACAAAATTGCACTTGCCCCTCTGTAATCTTACTGACTTTTATCATTCGTTTCAATAACAATTATCAGACATGCAAATCCTTTATATAATTAACAGATCCTGCATCTGTCTTTTCCATATATAATTCTTATCATCATCTGTCAAAATAAGAACCGCGGCAATAGATACTGTTATAGAAAAAGGAAATGCCGATCCTATCATTAACGGTGAAATGCTAAGGAGGAAGATGATGCTGCCAATACAAGCAAGTTTTACCCACCACCCATGTAACAACATGCCTACTGCAATAAAAAATTGCCCAATGGCTATCAGAGGGATGATGATGTGATTGTGATGACTGAACCATCCATTGAT
>JBIOVR010000365.1:0-5630 GCA_044867875.1 Chitinophagaceae bacterium | reverse complement strand
CATATCTATCAATATGTAGGCGATGAAGTAGTTATTTGCTGGAAAAACAATCCAAAAAATAAATTACGTTGTTTAAGATTCGTGAGTGAGTCTGTTCTTACTTTTAAAAGAAAAGAAAATTATTACCTGAAAGAATATGGTGTAGCCCCAACTTTTAAGGCAGGTATCCATGCCGGGAATGTTACTGCAGGTTATATCGGCATCATAAAAAAAGAATTAATATTCAGTGGCGATACACTTAATACCACAGCAAGGATCAGGAGTAAATGCCATGAACTAAAACATTCATTTATCGTATCTATAGATTTCCTCCGCGATTTTGAGGCCCCTGAGAAATATCATATTACTGAGATTGGTGAAATGGAATTCAAAGGAAGAAAAGAAAAATCAAAGGTTTATTCTTTAGAAATTAATTGATAATTTTTTTTCTCCGTAATTTTTGAATAATGGGTTCAGTAGAATTAGATACACATCAGCAGCAACTCTTCATCTTTTCCAATATTATTACTTATGGAAATGCTGCCACACCGGAGATCACTGAATTGATAAGGGAGGAAATTGAAACCATGTGGAATGAACCGGCTGCAGGCTTGAAGTTTCATGATTCGATCTTTACTATTGTCTTCAGGATCCAGGCATCGCATGACCCTACCATTTCACCAATAGATATTTTTCAAAATCTTGATCCCAGGAATAATTACTTCCGCATTGAGGAGTTCGCACATGGGAATATTTCATTCGTTGATGGACTGAATTGTAACAGCGGCTATTTCAAATTGGAAAATTTATACAAAGGATCAACAACTGCGGCGCATGAATATGGACATACGCTGGGGCTTAATCATCCCAAGGATTTGGATATTCGTGGACAAGGGGTGCCGGGTATTATGTACCCGAGAGGAACATTGGTCGATCCGCAATTTCAATATGATCCTTCAAAACCTGCTGGAGTTACAGGTGGTACCATGCATCCAATGTATAGAAAAGTAAAATTAGAAGACATCGAAGCATTAAATCTTCATCGTTTGGATTTTCATGATAATAAAGGTGTCCTTGGAGAATTTACAAATGTGTGGCATAATGATCATGCAAACATTAGCCCGGAAGATTTCTTTGGCTCGCCAATTGGCTAATTGCTGATCCCACATCCGGATATTGAAAAATAAAACCTGCCTGCTGAATTTTTTCAGAACTGACAGTTGCACTTTTTAAAACTTCTATGCTCATTTCACCTAATCGAATTTTTAAAGCAAAAGTGGGAACATGAACAGGAAAGTAAGATCTGCGCCTCTCCTTTCTTGCAATTTCCAACACCAGTTCTTTATTTGAAACAGGATGAGGTGCCACTGTGTTGTAAACTCCCTCAATCTTTTCGTTTTCCATTGCAAAAAGGATGGCTCTTATTAGATCATCGATATGTATCCAACTGACAATTTGCTTTCCTTTTCCAAGTATTGTTGCGAAACCAAACTTCAAAGGTTTTTTAAACTCAGGATAAGCGCCGCCGTCATTACTTAAAACAATTCCTATTCTCAACTTCACTAACTTTTTTCCAAGAAATGATGCTGGCTCAATTGCAGCCTCCCATTGTTTGCAAGTTTGCCCGAGAAAATCATTTGATGAAGGATCATCCTCCGTAAACGTTCTTCCATCATTTTTATCTGGGCCATACCAACCAATTGCTGTTGCCGATACTACGGTCTTAACCTTATTTGGAAGATTTTTTAAACTATCAGTTATCAGCTTTCCACTATCAACTCTGCTGCTAACTATTTCTTGCTTTCTTTTTTTTGTCCATCTTTTTTCTGCGACTGATGCCCCGGCGAGATGAATAATGTAATCTGCTTTTGCAAAGGCGTTTTTATCTATTGTTTGTTTCTCTACATTCCAAACAGCATAAGATAGTTTATCGTTCCCGGTTTTTTGTTTATCGTTAAGACTTCGTGTAAGAATAGTAACATTAAATCCTCTTTCGATCAACGCTTGTGTTAATGCTTTGCCGATCATTCCAGTACCGCCGGTGATTAGAACTGTTTCCATGAATCAAAGTTGATTACTTTTTTAGAATAAACAGTTGAGAGATGAAATTGTTTATCCTATGTTATTAAAGCTGAATAGCATTGTTGCAGTACAAGAGTGCGACGCAACAGAAGATGATAAGTATTACCAAAGCTGGTAACATAATTATAATCCTCGCAAGAAAAAATAACCCCCCGATAGAAATCGGGGGGAACAACTAAAAACACAAGCCTGTAATAAGGCTGGTGGAAGTAATTCAAAAGGATTAGGACTATTTTACCCAACGGCTATTTTAATCCGGTTTTTTCCCGTCTAAGAATGTATTGATGGTGCTGATCTTTGTTTGATTGTTTTCGTCAGTCTTGACTTCGTAGTTGCTGTAAAAGTTTTCAACTGTATTAGCAGAATTGCCATACAATTCCATATTGCGGCGGATATAAGCCGGCACAGTCTCAAACTCATTATTCGGGTCGGCCGCGTTAATGTTAAATGACAAATTACGCAGCTTCTTCAACCTCTCGGTTGCCCTACGTTGTTGATCTTCATTTTCGTCCTGCAGCGCAGGTTCCTCATTTGAAGCAGTCAAAGGTTGCTGAGAATGATGGGCCAACGGCCTATCCGCCGCTGGAATGTCATTCCGCATGACCAATTGCATATCACAAGGAGATTCCTCGTTGACAGGCGTTGGATCGTTTTGCGGAATACGTGGTTCTTCGGCAGAAAGCATTGGAGTAGAGACCCCTACTTTTGGTTCTGCGTAAATATTGGACGGTCTGGCCAGATACCCCCCCGATGCTGCAGACGCCGGTGAGGCATTATCTTTAGTTGAAACTTGTTCTTCTTTAGTTTTTGTGGATTTTTCCGAATCGGTAGCCGAAAATAACGCTTCACTTTTTTCGGTGGATAACATTTTGTCCCCAGTAGTTTCACCTGTCATTCTATTCGTAGTTTCACTTGGTAGTTTTTCGGTTACCTTGAGATCCCACACAACAGTTTTTGGTTCTTCTGTCGGTTGTAAAGTGAATGATTCATTCTCCTGTTCTTCCAATTCTTCATCTTCAACGATCATCATTGCTGATACCGGTTCATCTGCTGCAGGAATATTATCTACAAGTGTGGGAGCAAGCAGGTCAATAACTTTTGTGTCAGGCTTTACTTCTTCTATAACTTTCTTTTTCTCTTCTTCGCCTAAAACCATTACGATCTTTTCTTCTTTTGGCTCTTTCTTTTTTATTTCCTTTTTGGTAAAAGGATCTTTATGCTCAAAGCCAGTAGCGATAAGCGTGATGCCGAGATTATTGTCCAGCGTATTATCATAACCAAGACCAAGGATCACATCTGTGTTCTCTCCAGCCTGGCTCAATAAATAATTTTGAATGATCTCTACTTCATCCATTGTGAATTCATGTTCACCTTCACAAGAATTGATATTGATAAGTATCCATTTAGCGCCGCGAATATCATTATCATTAAGCAATGGAGAATTCAACGCTTCTTCAATTGCTTTTTGTGCACGATTCTCGCCTGATGCTGTTGCACTTCCAAGAATAGCAACACCGCCATTCTTCATTACGGTACAAACATCAGCAAAGTCAACATTGATCTGTCCGGTTGTTGTAATAACATCCGTGATACATTTTGCCGCAGTTGCCAACACATTATCTGCTTTTGCAAATGCGTCACGCATTTTTAAATTGCCAAATTGATGACGGAGTTTGTCATTACTTATCACAAGCAATGTATCTACATACTGTTTCAAATTTTTTATTCCTTCTTCAGCTTGCTGTATCCTTTTCTTTCCTTCATAAGCAAAAGGAGTGGTAACAATACCAACTGTAAGAATGCCCAAGTCCTTACAGATCTTTGAAATGATCGGTGCACCACCAGTACCAGTACCGCCGCCCATACCAGCAGTAATGAATGCCATTTTGGTATTCACTTCAAGTATCCGACGGATCTCTTCCAATGATTCTTCAGTTGCCTGTCTTCCTATCTCAGGATTAGCGCCGGCGCCAAGTCCTTGCGTAAGATGAGGGCCCAACTGAATTCTGTTCGGCACCATACTTTGAGCAATTGCCTGCGCATCAGTATTGCAGATGATGAAGTTGACACCTTCGATCATCTGGCTAAACATGTGATTGACTGCATTACTTCCTCCACCTCCAACACCAATCACTTTGATGATCGATGATTTTTCTTTTGGCAAATCAAAATGTATCATACTTTGAATTTTAAAAGCTGTTTTCGAAAATTTTACAGCAGTTAGTAATGGGTTAGTTATTTTTAATTGTTACTTACTAATTTTTAATTACAGGTGTTGATCTCCCTCTTCTTTAAACAAGTCAACAAGCCTGTCTTTGAACTTGTCCCAAAAGCCTGTTAAGTTTTTACGCCTTGTATCAGTTGAAACTGTTACTTCCGGCACCGGCACTTCTTCTACTGCTTGTTTCAAACTTTCCGGCACTTCAACAATTTTGAAATCTTTTTGAAATTGCTTGCGATTATGTTCATAATCATCATATCCTTTCAATATTAACCCGATACAGGTAGAATAAGTTGGTTTGGCTAATTCTTCTATATGACCTGCTGCAAGATGTTCATTCGGGAAACCGATCCTTGCATTCAAACCCGTTGCATATTCGGTTAACTGGATCATGTGTTTCAATTGCGAACCGCCACCGGTAAGAATGATACCGCCGTTCAATGCTTTGTTATCAAGACCAACTTGCTTTAAATGATAAGTAACAAAATCAAGGATCTCATTCATACGAGCTTGTATAATGTTCGCAAGATTTTTTACACTGATCTCCTTTGCAGGCATGCCACGCAAACCTGGAATAGTGATATATGCATTTGCCTTTGCCTCATTAGATAAAGCGCTGCCAAACTGAACTTTCATCTGTTCAGCCTGTGTTCTTAAAACACCTAGCCCGGTTTTAATATCATTAGTGATGTTATCACCTGCGAAAGGAATAACTGCAGTGTGTTTTAAAATCCCTTCATAAAAAACAGCAAGATCAGTAGTACCACCACCTATATCAACTATGGCAACACCGGCTTCCAAATCTTCCTGTCCCATTACTGCAGCAGCAGATGCTAATGGTTGTAATACCAGGTCCTTTGTTGAAAGCATCGCTTTCTCAACGCTACGATTGATATTGCGGATCGCATTTTTATCTCCCGTGATTATATGAAAGTTTGCTCCAACCTTTACACCACCATAACCGATAGGGTTAGCAATATTTGGAATATTATCAATCGTGAACTCTTGTGGGATCACATCAATGATCTGGTCACCGGCAGGAATATATGTTTTGTATTGGTCAGAAACCAGCTGATCAATTTCTTTACGTGTAATTTCATCTTCGGTATCCTGGCGAACTATATCGCCACGGGTTTGAAGACTCTTAATATGATGACCTGCGATGCCGACATATACTTCTTTAATCTCTAAACCAGGATTTGAAGCGAGACAATTTTCTAGTGCTGCATTGATCGCTTTAATTGTTTCATCAATGTTAAGCACCTGGCCATGTTTTACACCATTGCTATTGGCTCGTCCAAAACCAAGTATCTCAAGTTTACCGAATTCATTTTTGCGACCTGCGATC
>JBIOVR010000364.1:0-12811 GCA_044867875.1 Chitinophagaceae bacterium | reverse complement strand
TTCGGTGGATGATTTTCCTGATTGCAAAATATTTTTTTTATAACAACACTTTTACATAGCCCGGCACAGATTTTTCGTTTACATATATAATAATTTGGACGGTTATGGATACTTACCTTCTCCTCCGTAGTAACAAGCAAAGCGGCCCTTATAGTCTGCAACAGCTAGTGAATTTAGGTCTTAAACCCTATGACCTGGTTTGGTTAGAAGGGAGAAGTGCTGCCTGGCGGTATCCAAGCGAAGTGGAAGGATTAAAAGCCTACGCCCCCGCAACCGAGGAACAGCCTTATGACCGGTTTTACAAAAAGACAGAAGAAAAGCCTCAGGAAAAAGTAATTAGCAAGCCAGTGGAGCCACAACAGGAAGTCTATGTTGCTCCAAAAGAAGAAACATATGTTGCTCCAAAACAAGAAACCTATGTGCCTCCGAAAGAAGAAGTCTATGTTTTACCTGAGGAAAGTAAACCAGTATTACAGGAGGTAGCAAGAACTGCAACAACTTCAAGAAACGTATTTGTTGCAATGCCAGAAAATCATGTTCCTAAAAAACAACTGCAGCCGGCAATTGTAAAAACTACACCGATCATTGAAGAACGGCCTATTGTTGTTGAAAAAAAGCCTGTGATCGCAGAAGAAAAAAAAGTTGAAACTAACCCGATCCAAACAGAACATTGGTCTCTTCCGAAAGAGCCGGTTCTACCGAAACAAGAACCGATCATTAAAGCATATCCTGTTACACTTAAAGAAGAGCCAACCTTGAATGAAAAATATTCTGAATCGCTGGATGATATTAAAAGAAGATACACTGAGACATATTTAAGCCGTAAGAAAAAATCGAAGTGGACATCCACTCATACATCGGTATTGCAGGTTTTTGGCGGGGCAATCGTATTTTGTTTAATAGTAGTAGTTATTTACAAGAATTTTGGTGGAGAGGAAAAACCTCAGGCAAAAACTACCATTATTCAACCTGATAAAAGAGCTATTAATACAGCATCGACAACTTCAACCATAATCCCGCCGATCGTTACTGAAACAGAAAAACCAACGAACAAAAAAACACGACCAGTAAAAGAAGAGATAGATATACCTGCTGAAAGTTTAGTTACAAACTCAACACAGCAAAAAAAAGAAGAAGTGATCAGGGAAAATGAAGATGTTATTGCTTCAGAGAAAAAAGCGGTAATGCTTCCAAAAACAACTGAAGAAACAAGATCAAATGAAACAAAACCCAAAACCAAACCAATTAATATAAACAGGCTTGTTAATGTAAGAGCAAATAATTATAAGCAACGTGCATTTGGTGGCGTAATGAATCTTGAGCTGACCGTTAATAATGATTCAAAATTTGAGCTGGACAAAGTGACTGTTGAGCTTGTGTATTTAAAACCAAGTGAACAACCGATAAAAACTGAAACAATAGTTTTTAATTCCATTGAAGCCAATGGTTCAAAAACTTTAAAGATCCCGGATTACCTAAGGGGAGTTAAAGTATCCTACAGAGTAATGGAAGTTGAATCCTCTCAGTATGAAAAGTACACCACGGCGGGGTTATAGCTAACTCTTCTTCCTTCGGAATCTTGTCATGTCGAGTCCCATTAGTTGTAGTTTTTTATAAGGAAATTAAGGCGAGACATTTCAATAATTGAATTAATTTGCCGGCAAGATCTTCCCTCTCATGAAAAATATTTTATTGTTTGGCGCCGGCAAATCAGCAACAGTACTGATCGATTATTTACTTTCTAATGCAGAAAAAGAAGACTGGCAATTAACAGTTGTTGATGCTGATATTAATCTTGCACAATCCAAGATCGGTATTTCGCCATTTGGTAAAGCAATATCATTTGACATCAATGATGAAACGGATAGAACAAGATTTATAAGTGATGCGAGTATCGTTATTTCGCTTCTCCCTCCCACTCTTCATACTACTGTTGCAAAAAGTTGCATTGAATTAAATAAGAGTTTATTGACGGCCTCATACATTGATGATGAGATACGCAAGCTGCAGTCCGAGATAGAAAATAAAAAACTGCTGTTCTTATGTGAGATGGGTCTTGATCCCGGTATCGATCATATGAGTGCAATGAAAATTTTTGACAAGATCCATGCTGATGGTGGAAAGGTCATTTCATTTAAATCACATTGCGGCGGTCTTGTTGCACCGGAAAGCGATAATAATCCCTGGCACTATAAAATAAGCTGGAACCCGAGAAATATATTACTTGCCGGCAAAAGCGGCGCTCATTATCGTGAAAATGGTGAAGAGAAAAAATTGAAATATGAAGAGCTTTTTACCGCGGAAAGAATTGTTGAAATTCCGGAGATCGGTTTTTTAAGCTGGTATCCCAATCGTGATTCCTTAAGTTATGCACCGCTCTATGGTTTGGAAGATGCAAAAACTATTGTGAGAACTACTCTTCGCCATCCTGATTTCATGTATGGCTGGAAAAATATTATTGATCTGAAGTTTACTGATGAAACTCCACAATATGAAACCAATGGTAAAGCATTGATGGATTTTTTTAAAGAACATATGGACAAGAACGGTTTCAGTGACTGGTTGCAAAAAAAGTTATCTGAACGATTTGATCAAACAAAAGACCTTTTAGAAAAACTGATGGAATTAGTGGAAGCAGAAAAAGAAGCCGAAGCAAGTGGTGGTGATGTAGAAAAAGATTTTTTAGTTGTCGGCAAAAATGGCGACCTGCAGAATATGGACCTGGATAAAATTAAAAATGATGCTGCAGAAATAGTGGCCAATAAAATGCACGAAGCTAACCTTACTCTTAAACAACTTTTTTTCCTTGGAATGGATGATGATGAAACGATCATCAACAAAGGTTTTTGTAGTGCGGCTGATGTAATGCAATTAGCATTAGAAAAAAAGCTGGCTTTGCAAGCTGAGGATAAAGACATGATCGTGATGTTGCATGAGATAGAGTATGAAGTCAACGGTCAACGGTCAACAGTCAACAGTTCCCTCGTTGTAATAGGTGAAAACAATTTGCGCACCGCAATGGCGAAAACGGTTGGGTTGCCGTTAGGCATAGCTGTAAAATTGATTTTGAACGGAACAATAGATCTTACAGGCTTGCAAATACCTACAAAAAAAGAAATCTATGAACCAGTACTGAAAGAGTTAGAAGAACATGAAATAAAATTCAATGAAGAGACAAAGCCAGCTTGATGAATTATAAAGTAACTGCTGAAGATGCTTTGAAGCAATTGATGGAACAAAACGAGTTCCCATTTACAGTCATGATGAGGCACGGCAACATGACGATAGAATATTTTGCGCCGAAAGAAGTAGATACACAAACCCAGCATAAGCAGGATGAGATCTATATTGTCATCACAGGACATAGTACCTTCTATCGCAATGGAGAAAGAATTTCCTGTAAGAAAAATGATGTCCTGTTTGTTCCCGCTGGTATGGACCATCACTTTGAAAACTTTTCTAATGATTTTGCTGTCTGGGTAATTTTTTATGGACCCGAAGGCGGAGAGAATAGTTGAATAGCTCCTCAGATATCAATAACCTAATAGCGTTATCAGTTCTCCCACTCCTTCTGTAGCTGGTTTTTCGATTGCAGTCAGGTTTGCTATTTCAGAAGTATAAGGAACTCGTTTATCAATAATGTATTTTGGAATATGTCTTGCAGCAAAGTCCACTAACCCAGCAGCAGGATAAACCACTAATGATGTACCCACAACCACAAAAATGTCTGCGCCTCTTACAACAGGTATAGCTTCTTCAATTTTAGGAACTGGTTCTTCAAACCAAACTATATAAGGCCGAAGCTGTTCACCATCTTCTGCCTTATCTCCTATTTTAATATCATCCTTTATTTCATAAATAAGATCGTGATCTCTTTCACTTCGCATTTTAAAGATCTCTCCATGCAGATGCAACACATTTGTCGAACCTGCCCGTTCATGCAAGTCATCTATATTTTGAGTAATGATCGTTACGTCAAAATCTTTTTCCAGCTTTGCCAATCCATAATGCGCTGCATTGGGTTGTGCATCCAACACATTTTTTCTCCGGTAATTATAAAAATCCAGAACAAGCTTTGGATCTTTTCTCCATGCCCGGGGTGTAGCCACATCTTCAATATTGTATCCTTCCCAAAGTCCGTCGCTGTCACGAAATGTTTTTAACCCGCTTTCTGCGCTAACGCCTGCACCACTAAGAACAACAAGTTTCTTTTTGTTCATGTATCAAATTTACGCAACCATTAAAAATGGTTAACCTTAATAGAAAAGAAATGTAAAAAGAAATTTCACTAGTAGAAGTTAATGATAGAATTAAGAAACAAACTACTTCTCTCCTGCAAGCTCCATAACCACCTCCCATTCTTTATCACTTACAGGCTGAGTAGAAAGACGACCAATACGCACCAACGCCATATTTGCAAGTCGCTTATCTTTTTTTATTGTTTCAAGTGTGACCGCCTTTTTTAATTTCCTTACCGGTTTCAAATCAACTGCAGACCAGCGGTCATCATCTGTTGTTGGATCCTGGTAAGCTTCTTTTATAACTTTTGCAATGCCAACAATATCGGTGCCTTCATTGCTATGATAAAAAAATATCTTATCGCCTTTTTTCATACTGCGTAAATGAAGCCGGGCTGCATAATTCCTGACTCCACTCCAGCAGGTTTGCCCCTCCTTTACAAAATCATCCCATGAATAAGTATCGGGTTCTGATTTTACAAGCCAGTATGCCATAATAATTTCAAATTTTAGATTTAAAATTTTAAATTCTTACCAACCACTCGCCAATACATCCGCAATATGCATGGTCTGCAGACTGTATCCTTTGTTCTTTATATATCCATCTAAATGCATAAGGCAGGAAAGATCTGTAGATATAAGATAGTTAGCTTTTGTCAACAATGCATTTTCAACTTTCTGTTCGCCCATTCCAATAGAGATAGGTTCAAATTTTACTGCAAATGTTCCACCAAAGCCACAGCAAGTTTCTACATCATTCATTTCATGAAGCTCCAATCCTTTTACATGTGATAAAAGTTTCCGCGGCTCTTCTTTGATACGGCATTCTCTTAATCCTGCACAACTATCATGATAAGTTGCTTTTCCATTCAATACTGCCCCTACATGTTCTACCTGCAAAACTTTTATCATGAACTCTGAGAACTCAAACACTCTTTTATTCAATTCTTTTACCTGGTTATGTACTGAAGAATTATCAAGCAGTTTTGAATAATAATTTCTTACAAATCCTGCACAGCTTGCACTTGGCGTTACTATGTAATCCGATCCGCTAAAATCTTTTACAAATTTTATACATACCGTTCTTGCCTCATCCCAAAAGCCGGCGTTAAAAGCCGGTTGTCCGCAGCAGGTCTGCTTTGTATTATAAGTAACAGTACAGCCAGCTTTCTCCAGCACTTTGACCATATTAAATCCTGTTTGAGGATAAAGCTGGTCAACAAAACATGGTATGAATAATTGTACGTTCATGCCGAAAAAATGCTCTATTTCTTACTTTGATAAGTTTATCATTTTAATAGCAGTCACCGCTGCTTCCTCTCCCTTATGTCCATGCTTTCCACCAATTCTTTCCTTTGCCTGCAATTCGCTGTCTACTGTTAATACTCCAAAAATAGTGGGAACAGGCAGCAAAAGATTTAATTGAACTACGCCATCTGTAACTGCCTTACACACATAATCAAAATGTGGCGTATCTCCACGGATAACACAACCCAATGCAACAAATGCATCAGGCTTTTTCTTTTTAGCTTTCTTTTCGAAGTAATTTTTTATTGCGAATGGAATTTCAAATGCGCCTGGCACCGTTACTGTGATTACCTTTTTTACCTTATATGCTTCTAACTTTTCTCTGCATCCTTTCTCCAATTCATCAACAATAGCTGCATTCCATTCCGTCTTAACCAAAACAATAAAGGCATTCTTTTTAGGAATGCCCTTATCTGTATTTAAAAGTTTACTGTTGGTAACTTCAGCCATTAATTATTTAATTAAAAATATTATGCATAGCAAGATATTTTTCTGACTCATTATATGCCTGCGTATTTGGAAATCTTTCTTTGATCTCTTTGAATATATCAATTGCTTCATTTGTCTTTCCGTTTTTATCAGCAAGTAATGCCGCAAAGAGAAGAGCTTCCCCAGCGTTATGAATATCTTCCGGAAAATGATTAGCTGATTTTTTATAACTGGCAATCGCATCCTCATTTTTTCCAAGTTCAGAATATGCATCACCCAATAATTTATAAGCTCTGGCCTGCACTTGCTTTTCAGAAGTAGAGAACTCTTTCAGGTGTTTAACAGCATTATTGAAATCACCTGTTCTCAAATAACAATCACCGGCATAAAAATGAGCAAGATTGCCAGCATCTGTACCGCCATATTCTTTGATCACTCTTACAAATCCCCAATGAATGCCGTCGCCATTCAATGCTTTTTGTAAACTATCCATCCGGTAATACTCTTCGGCTTTATACATTGCATCAACTGCTTTTTCAGTATTGGGTTTTACAATAAAATTTTTGTAGGCATACCAACCACCTACAGCCAATACAAGAACAGCAAGAACAACTGTAATTTGTTTTTGATAGCGGGTCCAAAAATCCTGCGCTTTTGCAATTATTTCTTCATTTTCGTGTGCCATCACATTTTTCTCAGCCATTTTTAAGTTTGAAATTTTGAAATTAGAAATTTTGAATTCGAATATTAGTCAACTATAAAAGGATAATTTTTATCCATGTAAACATCTTTGAGTACTTCGTCATCATTGGGCCATGGGCTTTCCTCAGCAAACTTTACAGATTCCGCAACAATACCATCAATTCTATCATCGATCACTTTCAGATCTTCTTCTTTCGCAAAACCATTTGAAAGAATTGTTGCACGTACCTGCGTAAGAGGATCCTGTTCTTTGTACTCATCTACTTCTTCCTTACTACGATATTTCTGCGGATCACTTATTGAGTGGCCTTTGTAGCGATAAGTTTTCATTTCAAGCAAGGTCGGCCCGCCTTTTTCTCTTGCCCTCTTCACTGCACGGCCAACTGCTTCATGCACAGCTTCCGCACTCATACCATTTACCGTATCGGCAGGCATTTCATAACCATCAGCCAGTTTATAAATATCAATTACATTACTTGTACGCTCAACCGAAGTACCCATGGCGTAATTGTTATTCTCGCAAATAAAAATTACAGGCAACTTCCATAACATCGCCAGGTTGAATGTTTCATGCAAAATTCCCTGGCGTGCAGCGCCATCCCCAAAAAAGCAAAGTATTACATTATCAGTGCCGCGATACTGCTCAGCAAAAGCAAGACCAGCGCCGGTTCCAATTTGTGCACCCACAATTCCATGACCGCCCCAAAAGCCTACATCTTTTCCAAAAAAGTGCATGCTTCCACCTTTGCCCTTTGCACAACCTGTTGCCTTACCATATAATTCGGCCATACAACTATTCACATCAACACCTTTTGCGATCGCCAAACCATGATCACGATAAGCTGTAATAAATCCGTCTTCAGGACGAGTGGCGGTCATACATCCTGCAGCAATTGCTTCCTGCCCGATATAGGCATGGAAGAATCCACGGATCTTACCTTCCATTTTATACTTCTCTTCTGCCATCAGTTCAAACTGACGGATAAGCTGCATTAGCTCATACCAATAGAGATATGTTTCTTTAGAAAATTTGGTAGCCACAGGCTTCAAAGTTGGGGTTGATTCTGCCATAAATTAAGCGGGGGCAAAAATAAGGCAAACTTGTCAGATTTCAGATTGCAGATTTAGATTTAAGATGGGTATTTTTTATATGGTTACCAGCTTTCTAGCCTTGGTTTAGCGTCCCTTGCGTCGCACTCTTGTACTGCATCAAGTCTATTCAACATTTATAGCACACTGATGGCACGGATGCGACAGATTAAAACTGATTCTATTCAACTACTGAATTTCACTAAAAGAAATCCTTGCAGATCCGTTTAATCAGTGTCATCCGTGTTCTTATTTGCAACTAAAAACTAATATTGCAACCAGTTTTGCTACAACTTCATTCCATATCAATCACCCAATTTAAAAACTACAGCAACCGTTCATTTCGCTTCAATGAACGTATCATTGGTATCTGCGGCAATAATGGTGTTGGTAAGACAAATCTTTTGGATGCTATTCATTATCTCTGTTTTACCAAAAGTTATTTCACAAGAGACACTTTAAATATTCAAAACGGGCAAACCGGTTTTAGAGTAGTTGGCGAAGTTGAACTAAATGAAAAAAAAGAAAAGGCGGTCTGTATACTTCGTGAAACTGGTAAGAAAGAGTTTTCAATAAATGATTCGGGCTATGAAAAATTCTCAGAGCATATCGGCCATTATCCCTGTGTTATCATTGCTCCAGACGATATACAGATCATTACTGATGGTAGTGAAGAACGACGAAGATTTTTAGATGCGTTGCTTTCACAGATCGATAAAGACTATCTGCAAAGCCTGATCAGTTATAATAAAATTCTTCTACAGCGCAATTCCCTGCTAAAAAGCTTTTATGAAACAGGAACCAAAGATCTTTCGCTGCTTGATGTATTCGATCAACAATTGTTAAAGCCCGGAGAATACATTTTTAAAACACGAAAGCAATTTCTCATTTCATTTTTGCCGGAGGTAAAAAAACTTTATTCGGAAATAGCGAGGCAGGAAGAAGAAACGGAGCTACATTTTCAAAGCGAATTAAATCAATGCACATTTACCGAATTATTGCACTTGAATAGACAACGGGATATGGCTGCACAAAGAACAACCGGTGGCATTCATCGTGATGACCTTGTATTTAATCTTAGTGGTCAATTATTCAAAAATATCGCTTCACAGGGCCAGCGAAAAAGTTTACTCTTTGCCCTTAAGCTTGCAGAAATGGATGTATTGAAAGAAAATAAAGGTTTCGCCCCTCTCCTTTTGTTGGACGATGTTTTTGAAAAATTAGATGAAGATCGCATTGCTAATCTTCTTCGTCGTGTTTGTATTGAAAACAATGGACAGGTTTTTATTACGGATACGAACCAGGAAAGGCTTTCACAACATTTAAACGAAATTGCAATAAATTATCAGCTAATTCACTTGAGCTAATGCAAGGCCCGGATATAACTTTCAACTTTCTACCGATAGCTATCAGGATAACTTTTAACTTTGTCCCATGGGTGAATATTCAATCGGTGACGCTCTTGATAAGTTTTTGGAACAAAGCCGCCTCAGGGGTTCCATACAGGCTTTGCAAATTGGAGATGTGTGGGAAGATATCATGGGTAAGACGATCGCAAGCTATACGGAAGAGATCAGGATCATCAACGATACGCTTTTCATTACAACTCATGTAGCCCCACTGAAACAGGAGCTTATTTTCCAGAAAGAAAAAATAAAGCTTCGTGTAAACGAAGCTTTAGGAAAAAAGATAATTAAAGAGATAGTTGTTAAGTAAGTACTCCAAAACGGAAATCCCTACCTACAACAGCATCAAAAATTTCCATCCTGTTATTTACAGCCTCTTCCAATATATCTTCGGAAGAAACAATACCTCGGAATGAATGGATCTCAAAAACGGGAAGATAACGAACATGATGTTGACGCATCAATTGCATGCATCTTTCTACCGTGTCATCTGTGGTAGCTGCAGGCAATCCTTTATTCATGATATCACTAACCTTCGTTTTGGCAAGTTGCTTATTAGTGATCAATACCTTACTTGTAATGTCATGTTCTGTTAAAAGCCCAACATATTTATTATCGTCCATTACAATAAGATAATCTACATTTTCATGACACATGCGACTAAGCGCAGTATCAGCAGAAGAACCGGGAGAAACTGTGTGGAAATGGAGTTCTTTTTTGGCAAGAATCGAAGTTATTTTTTCCATACGCACAGGTTTTAATAGGTTTTTGTAATCGATGTGACTACGGTCGAGGTCTTTTCAATTTACGAATAAAATTTCGGGAAAAAGTCTGATCACCGTCATTGTGCAAAAAATATTCCAAACTATTTTTTGCCGGGTCTCAGGGCAAATGTCAATTACTAAAATGAAAATAGAATGAAAAAGCTGTAATGAAATTGTAAATTCTATTGCACTCTCACTCTCGGGTCGACAACGCCATACAGGATATCAGCGAGGATATTGATAATAATAAAAAAAGTGGCCGAAATAAGAACTGAGCCCATCACCACGGGGAAATCTAATTTTTCAAGTGCGTCAACTGTCACTTTACCAATCCCCTTCCATCCAAAGATATATTCCACAAAAAAAGCTCCTGCAAGTAATTCGGCAAACCAACCTGTAACAGCTGTTATAACAGGATTCAAAGCATTACGAAGTGCATGTTTCCAGATCACTTGCATTTTACCAAGCCCCTTTGCATAAGCAGTGCGGATATAATCCTGGTTCAAAACATCAAGCATAGCGCTGCGTGTAAGTTGTGTGATAATGGCCAATGGACGAATGCCCAAAGTAAAAGCTGGTAAAATAAGATTATGCAGCGTCCATTTTCTTTCACCCGTTATCTCATCTACGTCAAACCAATTTCCGTTGATATGCAAGCCGGTCCAATCTGATAATAAAAATCCAAAAATATAGGCAATGATTATTCCCATAAAAAATGAAGGTGCTGATATGCCAACAATACTTGCAAAAACCGATGATGTATCTATCCATGTACCTTTTTTGACTGCCGCAAACACTCCTAATGGTATCCCAATTACAACGGCAATTAACATGGCGGCAAATGCAAGGATCAGGGTTCCGGGTAATGCTTCTGATAATAAGCTACCGACCTCTTTTTTTGTTTGATACGATTTCCGTAGATAAGGAACTTTTAATCCTACTTTGCTTTCTCCCCCAACAAAAAGCCCCCTTAATTTCTTTTCCTTAATATCATTTGAAGAATGAATGGAGATCGGGGAAACATCATTTACATAATAAAAAAATTGTTTCCATTTAGGCTGATCAAGATATAGTTCATTGCGAATATTAGCTTGTGTTGCCGCATCACCGGTCTGTCCCATTATAAGACGTGATGGATCGCCAAAACCCTGGAAAAGAAAAAAAACAAGTATAACAACACCCACTAATACCAGCAGGCCATAAAGAAGTTTCTTGGTGATAAAGCTTAACAAGATTTCTAATTTCTGATTTCTAAAGCTATAACTTTCTTAATGCTTCTAATGCTTCATTAAAATTAGCATAGCTCCATTTACCAGCGACAATGCCTTGTTTTATGTAATATAAAGTCGGGTTAGACCTTGCTGCTGTACGAATGGCTGTGAAATCGCAGTTAAGTACAGTAATATTTTGAAAACCCATTTGTGAAAAGATATTGATTGCCTGATCACGATTCGAGGTTACAAAATAAAAAGGTATTCCTTTTTTGCTTGCTTCCGTATAAACAGCGAGCAGTTCATCTTTCCATGCAGGGCTAGTCCCGGGTAAGATCGTATTAAACAATAACAAGGCATGGGGCTCTGCTAAAATGACTTCTGTTGAATCATTAATTGTAGTATTACCTGAAGAATCGACACTGTTTGCACTCGTTAAAGAAAATCCTTTGATCGGTGGTTCATTATTCTTCCCTTTCCTGGCAACTTTATCGAAACGGTTAATGTATTTATAAAGTGAATCATTAAAGTCAGCCGGAAATTTGTCGGCAGTAAATTCTATTTTCTGTCCCTGCTTTTCATAAATAAAGGTCATAACGATACTATCAGGAACTGCATTTGCCGGTACTTTCATTTTTTCCGGAATACTGTTCCCTGTTTTGAATGGAAGGCAATCAACCGGTGGTAAGTATCTTAATGCATACCATTGCAACCCGAAACTGAAAATACTTACTAATAACATCAACGCCGTATTCAATCGCGGAGCAAAAAGTGGCTTGATATGTCTTCTTGCAAAAAGAATAATAAGGATCAACGCAGATAATAAAATGTCTTTATAAAACGAATACTCAGGTGTTATTTTTATACAATCACCAAAGCAACCGCAATTGGTAGGTCTTCCTGTTTTATAAGTATAGCCGGTCAGTATTGTAAAAAATATCATCAACAACAACAGTAACCAGCTGAATAGTTTCATTCTCCAACCCAAAAGCAATGCTGCGCCGGCAATTATCTCAAAAGCATTCATTGTTATAGATAAAAACAATGTATGTCCATTAAGGAAATGAAATAAATTAATCAATGTGTCCTTCAGAAAAAAACTGCTTGTAGAAAGATCTGCGGTCCATACTTCGAAATACTCCTCCATTTTGTATGCAGTACCAAGCGGATCATTTGCTTTTATTAACCCGGAAAAAATAAAAAGCAATGCAACAAAAACCCTGATAATGTTAATAGCTATTTTCATTTAAAATTTTGAATTTTTACTTTTAACTTTTTACTTTCTCCTCACTCATTAATACCAAAGCAAACACTGCATAGTTCACAATATCGAGATAGTTTGCATCAATGCCCTCGCTGATAATAGTTTTTCCCTCATTGATCAGAATTTGTCGAATGCGCTGCAACTTCATCAAAATAAGATCAACAAAACTTTCCTGGCTCATGCTACGCCATGCTTCACCATAATCGTGGTTTTTATCCTGCATTAATCGTTTAGCAACACCAACTTTTTCATCAAACATTGGCGAGATCCTTTCTACTGGCATTTCTTCAGGATCGCTTTCTGTCAGGTCCAGTTGAAAAAGACCAATGACGGCATAATTAATAATCCCCTTGAATTCTGCAGAAATATCATCAGCCACTTTTTGCTTCCCTGTTTCCTG
>JBIOVR010000363.1:0-2010 GCA_044867875.1 Chitinophagaceae bacterium | reverse complement strand
GACTCTGCCCTGGTGTCAACCTTCTTCTTTTTTTCTCCACTTTCGGCTTTTCTTTCCCTTTTAGGATTCTTCTCATGTATTAATGACGAAAGATCCTTTTCTCTGCAATACTCAAGTATGATATCCAAAAATTGTTGGCCATATTTTTCTGTCTTTGCATCACCAAACCCGCTAATTTTTCTGATCTCAACCAGGGTCTGTGGTAAATAACGACTCATTTCATCAAGTGTGTTGGTGCCGGCAATAATATAGATTGGCAGATCAGCTTTCGAACAAATATTATCCCTAAGTTTTCTCAATCTCTGGTGAAGCACAGGATGAGGACTTTCGGTTCTTTCTTTTGCCTCTCCCGCATATACATTCTCACTGAATGCCGGCAGTATAAAATCTTTTTTTCTTTTATGATATGTTTCGATATCAAGCATCCCGGAAAGGCCTCCCATTAAATATTTTTTAATTGAAAGGCCGCTAAAAATTTCTTTTAATGCTTCGTTTATTTCCTTTACATGAAGACGGCTATCTGTCACTATTGGACAGCCGTTCAATAATTCGTTTAGCTTATTCTGTTCTTTAATAAAATAACCGGCTCCTGCATTCATTCTTTCTTTCAGTAATTCATTTGTATCCGCATTTTCTTCACGATTGAAAATTGATCGCAATTGGTTTTGAAACTTCTCAGCCGTTCCTTCCAATTTAATTATTTCATCTAAAAACTCGTTGATCCACTTCTCCGATCCTTCACTAAAAGACGATGCATTCTCTGATAAATATTGATTGAGCTCTTTTGCATCTTCAAATATTTGTTTGTAATCAAAAAGGGATAAAAGAATTTTAAGTTGATAATTTCTTTTTGATCGCTGCAGCTCCTGCTCCAGGATATTTTTAGAAGAATTAGTTTTAGAAAACCGAACAATTCTTTCATCAGAAAACATTCTATTTGATCGAATGTGGCTTTGTAATACAATGCCATCTAATGTTGTGCAGCGACTTAAAGCAACATAAACCTGCCCCGGCGCAAATGCTTCGCCGGCATCAATAATTACTTTCTCAAATGTTAATCCCTGGCTTTTATGGATAGTTATTGCCCATGCAAGTCTAAGTGGATATTGAGTAAAAGATCCTAAAACCTCTTCATATAGTTGACGACTTTTTTTATCAATAGTATAACGAATGTTTTCCCATTTTTCCTTTTTTACCTCGATCTCATCTACCTCATCTTTACACTGAACAAGAATTTTATCCACATCAAGCTCGGTTACTATTCCTATTTTTCCATTGAAATATCTTTTAACTCTTTCGGAGTCATTCTTAATAAACATAACCTGTGATCCAACTTTTAGCAATAGTTGTTCTTCTGCCGGATAAGCTGCCTCCGGAAAATCGCCTTCGATCTCTGCTCGATAGGAAAAGGATTTATTATTAAGACTATTTAGCTCTGTTTCATTTTTATTTCTTGCCCGTTCATTGTGTGTAGTAAGAATAATATATCCGTCATCTTTTGTTCTTCTGAAAGCAGGATCAAATCTCTTCTCCAACAAATTTCTTCCCTCATCATCAAGTTGATTATTCCTTACCTGGTTTAATACATTAATAAACCTCCCCTCGCTTTGCCTGTATATTTTATCAAATTCAATATAGACAGGCTGTTCTTCTTTTATTACAATACTGTCAAAGAAAAAAGGGCTGTTATAAAAGTCTTTCAACAATCGCCATTCATGATCTTTTATTACTGGTGGCAACTGAAACATATCTCCAATAAACAAAACTTGTACGCCACCAAATCGTTCATTTTGTCTTCGTCGAATGTGACGCAATACGGCATCAACTCCATCGAGCATATCACAACGAACCATGCTGATCTCATCTATAATAAGGAGTTCAAGTTCTTGTAAGATCTTTTTCTTTTCAGTCGTCATTCGCAGTTTACTGAGAAGACTATTTTTATTCGTGGTTACTTCGGATTGCTTATTAAATCCATCAACATCTGGAACAAAGGGTGAAAAAGGAAGT
>JBIOVR010000362.1:0-20479 GCA_044867875.1 Chitinophagaceae bacterium | reverse complement strand
TCATCCTGTATTTGGGTGATCACTTCATTCCATTTATCTAATGAAAATCCATGTGCATTTACATTGAGAATGGACCCTACATGATAATCCGCTATAGCTTTCTTTAACGTGGCCGGATCAATATTTCCTTCGGTATCGCCCCAACCTCCTTTAGCAATAACAGCAAAGGTTACTTGTGTCATTTGGCCTACTTTTTCTTCAATGGTCATTTGTTTTAGCAGATCATTCAACTTTTGTTCATCGGCTTTTGTTAATTGTGCATTGGTGGTAGTAAAGCAGATAATAGAAAGGATGGCAAGTATCGATTTTCTCATAATATGTTTTTAAAGTGCTAACAAGATATTTAATTTATGCATACTAATTTTTCAAAATAAAAAACCCCGAATTTATCGGGGTTAGTAAAAGGGTACTCTTGGTTTTCCAGATCAGACTAAGTCCCATTAAAAGAACATAGTCCTCACCCATCCAAAATAATATTTAACTGCAGCCAAGGCTGTTACCGCAATTCAAACATTTGTAACATGTGCCGCTACGTACTGTTATATGTCCGCATGTATTGCAAGCCGGCGCATCGCTTTGCATGCTCTTGTTTGCAGAACTCATTGCCTCCATACTGTTTTCAGTTCTTGCAACTGACTTCTGCGCTTTTACGGGTTGAACTCCGCTACTAGCTGTACCTACTATTCTTACACTTGATAGCTCAGGTGCCTTTTCATATTCAAGGCCGCTTGGAATTTCATCCCAATTATCAGTCCCGGTATTCAGTACTTCTGGTTTATCCAATACATGCACAAGATCAGTTCTTCCCAAATATTCATAACCCAATGCACGGAAGATAAAGTCAACAATAGAAGTGGTTGATTTGATATTCGGATGCTCAACAAATCCTGCAGGGTCAAATTTGGTGAATACAAATTTCTCTACGTATTCTTCTAAAGGCACGCCGTATTGCAAACCGATCGAGATGGCAATAGCAAAACAGTTTGACATGCTGCGCATAGTGGCGCCTTCTTTAGCCATATCAATAAATATCTCACCAAGTGTTCCATCGTTGTACTCTCCGGTGCGAAGGAAGATAGCTTGTCCGTTGATCTTTGCTTTTTGTGTAAAGCCTCTTCTTTTAGCAGGCAGCGTACGACGTTCAACGATTGTTGCAAGCTTGCGTTTTAGTTTTGTATCAGGTGAAGCTTGTACTCTTTTTTGTACCTCTTCAAATAATTCTTCAACTGTCAGTTTGCTCAGATCAACAATGTTTGAGTCTATGGTCGACGGTCCACTGTCCATAGTTTGTTTACTGTCGACAGTTGACTGTTGACTGTCGTCCACTTTCTTCTTCTTATCAGATTTGTTGCTGAGGGGCTGCGATAACTTAGAGCCATCACGATACAAAGCATTTGCTTTCAATCCCAATTGCCAGCTAAGCAGGTAAGCAGCAGCGATCTCATCAACAGAGGCTTCATTAGGCAGATTGATAGTTTTGGAAATAGCGCCACTGATAAAAGGTTGTGTGGCGCCCATCATGCGGATATGGCCATTGGCATGAATATACCGCCGGCCTTTCTTTCCACATTTGTTGGCACAGTCAAAAACGGGCAAATGTTCTTCTTTCAAGTGCGGAGCTCCTTCCAGCATTCCTGTGCCGCATACATAATCGTTAGCAGCATCTATTTCTTCTTCGCTGAAACCAAGAGCTTCCAACAAGCTCCATTCAAAGTCATTATATTGTTCAGGTGTAAAGCCTAAACGTTGCAAGCACTCTTCACCCAAGCTATATTTATTGAAAACAAATCCAATTTCGAATGCAGCAATAACGGCAGCATCCAATCTCTTTATTTCATCAGCAATAAAACCTTTTTCACTCAACGATTGATGATTGATAAATGGCGCACCGGCAAATGAAGCTGTACCAACTGCATATTTAATAATGGAATCGGTTTCTTTTTCACTATATCCAAGATTCCTTAATGCAGCAGGAACGGATTGGTTGATTATTTTAAAATAACCACCACCGGAAAGTTTTTTGAATTTCACTAATGCAAAATCAGGTTCAACTCCTGTAGTATCGCAATCCATTACCAGGCCGATCGTTCCTGTTGGTGCAATAACTGTTGCCTGTGCATTGCGATAACCATATTTTTCACCCATCTCAACAGCATCATCCCATGCTTTACATGCGGCAGTTAATAAATAAGCAGGGCAATATTGTGCTTTGATACCTTGTGGTTTCAAACTTAATCCTTCATATTTATCAGCATCGTAAGCAGCGAGACGATGATTACGCATTACACGCAGCATTTCCTCACGGTTCTCCTCATATCTTGGGAAAGTACCAAGCACCTGTGCCAGCTCAGCTGATGTTTTGTAAGAAATACCAGTCATGATAGCAGTAATTGCTCCCGCAATTCCTCTTGCTTCTTCACTATCATAAGAAATACCGCTTACCATTAATAATGTACCGAGGTTAGCATAACCTAAGCCAAGTGTTCTGTATTCATAGCTGAGTTGAGCAACTTCTTTGCTTGGGAACTGCGCCATCAATACTGAAACTTCCAATACAACTGTCCAGAGACGGCAGCTGTATTCATAACCTTCTACATCAAATATGTTCTTCTCTGTATCAAAAAACTTCATCAGGTTGGCTGATGCCAGGTTGCAGGCTGTGTTATCCAGGAACATGTATTCGCTGCAAGGATTAGATGCATTGATGCGGCCACCTTTAGGACAAGTATGCCACTCATTAATAGTAGTGTCATATTGTGCGCCCGGATCAGCACAACGCCAGGCAGCATAAGAGATCTGGTTCCATAATTCTCTCGCAGGAATTTTCTTCATCACTCGTCCATCCATTCTTCCTTTCAGTTCCCAATCTCCATCTTCCTGTAATACTTTAAAGAATTCATTAGGAATTCGAACAGAGTTATTTGAATTCTGACCGCTTACTGTTTTGTATGCTTCGCCTTCATAATCGCTGGCATAACCAGCAGAGATCAACGCTGCTACTTTCTTTTCTTCTTCCATTTTCCAGTTAACAAACTCAACGATCTCAGGATGATCAAGATCGAGGCAAACCATTTTAGCAGCACGACGTGTTGTACCACCACTTTTAATAGCGCCGGCAGCACGGTCACCGATCTTTAAGAAACTCATTAGACCAGATGAAGTACCACCGCCACTTAGTTTTTCTCCTTCGCCTCTTAAATGAGAAAAGTTTGTACCTACACCCGAACCATATTTAAATATTCTTGCTTCACGAACCCAGAGGTCCATGATCCCGCCTTCGTTTACCAGGTCATCACTAACACTTAATATAAAGCATGCATGCGGCTGAGGACGTTCATAAGCCGATGTAGATCTTTTTAATTCACCATCATTTTGATCAACATAATAATGACCCTGTGGCTTTCCTTTTATACCATAGCTTTCATATAAGCCGGTATTGAACCACTGCGGACTATTAGGCACACACATTTGATCGAGTATAGAATACACTAGTTCTTCATAAAAAACCTGTGCGTCTTTTTCTGAAGCAAAGTATCCATAACGTTCACCCCACACTCGCCAACAGTTGGCCATGCGGTGTGCAACTTGTTTTGCTGAAGTTTCACGACCAAGACTTCCATCTGGTTGCGGTACTCCTGCTTTACGAAAATATTTTTGAGCTAGAATATCGGTAGCGATCTGACTCCATTGTTTGGGAACCTCAACGTTTGTCATTTCAAATACTACTTCACCGCTTGGGTTACGAATTACTGAAGTACGGTAATCATATTCGAATAGATCAAATACGCTTACATCTTCACGAGTGAAGCGACGAGGGAACTGCAAACCGCTTTTAGCGGAAGCTTGATTTTTAATGGGCATAGTAAGTAAAGATTTTGTCGGTTCTTGGTTGACAACCCTCCGGGTGGAAGGTGATTACGAAAATATTTTTATCATCTTGCATTTCAAACGTTCAAATATCAACACAATGTGGAAAAGCGAAGTTAATAATTTTCTAATGCAGCGTAGTAGCAGGTTTCAGGATTTTTGCACAGATGATACCATTTTTGATTCAAAAAAAATTTTGGTAAATCAATACAAGATATGTAGCAACTCTTTTCTCCAATGAAAACAATAAATATTATACTTTTAAAAAAATAAATAAAGAGTACTGCCCAATGAAAAGATCAGTTTTTCAACTACTGTTAAGCCATTTATTGTTGTTTTTCCCTCGTAAATCTATTATTATTAAAAAGCATAAAAAGACAAAAAGTTTTTGCATTTTTGCATCTGTAATAAGCCCGAATGAAGCAAGGAATTTACCAATCGCTGCAACTTAGAAAAAAGGAAGGAAAAAAATCTTTTGCCGTTCTTATTGATCCGGACAAAGTGAATACTTCTATGCTCGATGAATTGATCGAGCTATCACTTGCTGCCAAAGTAGATTATTTTCTTGTTGGCGGCAGTTTGGTCATTAGCAATCATCTCGACGAAGTTGTTCAATACATAAAATCCAATTGCAAAATACCGGTAATACTTTTTCCCGGAAGCCCTAACCAGGTAAGCAAGTTTGCAGATGCATTACTTTATCTCTCATTAATATCAGGAAGAAATGCCGAGTTATTGATCGGGCAACACGTAGTATCTGCTCCATTTGTAAAAATGAGTGGCCTCGAAATTATGCCAACGGGTTATATGGTTGTTGATGGCGGTGCCCCAACAACCGTCTCGTACATCAGCAATGCCTCCCCCATTCCTTCTGACAAAAATGAGATTGCCATGTGTACAGCAATGGCTGGCGAAATGCTTGGCATGAAACTGATCTATATGGACAGTGGTAGCGGCGCCAAAAGAGCTATTACAGAAAGTATGATCGAATCCGTTGCAAAAAATATTGAAGTGCCATTGATAGTTGGCGGTGGAATCACAAGTCCTGAAAAAGCTTATTTGAATTGTAAAGCCGGCGCTGATCTAATTGTTGTAGGTAATGCAATTGAAAAAGATGCTTCATTGATCAAAGAGATGGCGGCTGCAATACATTCAGTTCCCGTAAAAATTTAGAAGAGCAATTTTGTTCCCGGCTTTTGCACCCTGATCAACTTTCGGTGCGTCGCACTCTTGTACTTTATCAATTCTATTCACCAATCATCTTAAATCCAAAACATTTACTCTTGTTGGAGTATCCTTACCTGCAACTATACTTCTTGAAGCCAATGCAATTGATTTAATGATCATCGCCATATTTTCCATGTCGAGTGTTTCAATATGATCGCTTACTTTATGATAGTTGGGCTCACTGTCCATTTTTGAAGTAGAAATTGTATGTGCAGGAACTCCTAATCTTGCCAGCGTTGCGTTATCAGAACGATAAAAAAGATTTTGCGTTGTATAAGGGTCAGGATAAAAAGTAAACTCAGTTCCTTCTAAATTCTTTTGCATGATGGCACCCATATCAGTTTTTTCGTAACCTGTGATATACGCTGAATTCTTTCCCCATTTACTTTCTGTTCCGATCATTTCAATATTGAACATCGCAACAACCTTTGCAGGATCAAACTGTCTTGAAAAGTATTGCGAACCAAAGCCACCAACTTCTTCTGCAGTAAAACCTGCAAACACAATTGTTCTTTCATTATTGCCAAGAGCTTTAAAATATTTTGCAAGCATAATAACTGCTGTTGTTCCTGCTGCATCATCATTAGCTCCATTATAGATCGAGTCACCATCAACAGCTTTACCTATCCCTAAATGATCATAATGACCTGAGAAGATCACATATTCATCTTTTTTTGACTTGCCCGGTAAAATGCCCACCACGTTTGCCAGCTTTTGTTCCGTTATATCATGACGGGATTCAACAGTAAAGGTTTTTGGATCTGTTGTCGTCAGTGCAAACACAATACTATTATCCATTTTAAACATTGCCCTTTTCAAGCCGGTGAGACGACTGAAATTTTTTGAATAGCTCGTATCAACAAGTACAAAATAGTTTTTACCAGAACGAACATACTTCATTACTTCACTTTGGAAATTTTTTCCCGCTTCTATTTTTACCTTTTCGTAACCAGATTTTTCATTTATATTAAACACTGGTTGACAAGTAAGAACTACCACGTTTTTAAAATCAACCTGATCATTATCAAAAGTGGCAGAACCACTCACAAATTTTGGACTAACCATGGCGAAATCTTGTCTGTAACCGTTTGCTCCATTGAAGGTTTGCAAACCGGCTTTCTTAAATTCATCAGCAATAAAATCTGCAGCTTTATCTATTTCAGGGCTAAATGTTTTACGACCCCGCATATCATCTGATGAAAGAACTCTTTCAATTCTTTCCACATCTTTAGCATTAATTATCTCATCTGTTTTCTGTGCAGAAACAAAAAAGGTTGTTGCAATAAACAACCCTGTCATTAAAATGTATTTCATCTTTTGATTTAAAATTTTAATTGGGAAATTATAGGCTCATCATCTCTTTAAACTTCACAGTCTGCCTGCGGCTCACTTCAATTTTTTCTCCTCCTTTTAATTCAAGTAATAAGCCGCCATTGAAGTAGGGTTCAATTTTTTCGATCATGCGAAGGTTCACAATATGTTTCCTGTTTGCACGGAAAAAAGTTTTTGGATCTAATCTTTCTTCCAGCGCATTTAATGATTTAAGAATAAGCGGTTTGTTACCACCAAAAAAAACTTTAGCATAGTTGCCAACGCTTTCAAATAATCTGATGTCAGATAATTTTACAAACCAGCAGCGTTCACCATCTTTCACAAATACCTGGTCAACCTCCGTTAAAATTGATTGATTGAAATTTTCAGGTACAATATGATTTTCTTTTACTTCAGCGACATGCAGCTTCTGCATGGCATCCGCAAGACGCTTAGGTTCTATTGGTTTCAATAAGTAATCAAGTGCATTTACTTCAAAAGCTTTCAATGCATACTCATCATAAGCAGTTGTAAAGATCACATGCGGTGCTCTTTCTAATTCTGCCAGCATATCAAAACCAGTTTTTCCCGGCATCTGTATATCTAAAAAAACAAGATCAGGTTGCAGCGTATCGATCTTAGTAATTCCTTCATCAGCATTTGCAGCTTCATCCACTACTTCCACTTCAGGATAATCCTGTAATAATTTTCTTAACTCAGTTCTGGCGAGTCTTTCGTCGTCAATAATTATTGCTCTCATGTAGGATGATTTATATAGTCATTTGTACAGGAAGTAATACTCTTGCTTCCACAACTTCGGTAGTTAATTGCTTTATGCTGAATCTTGCTTTTTCCCCATATAGAAGGCTTAACCTGTTCAGTGTACTTGGCAAACCAAAACCATCTCCTTTTGCTGTTCCATTCACCAATTTACCTGTGTTTTGAACAGCGAGTTCGTGATAACTATCTTTAAAATCAGAAACGATCCTGATCTTTCCTCCCATTATTTGCTTGCTAATGCCATGCTTAATGGCATTCTCAACCAGGGTTTGCAACATCATTGGCGGCACAGGCTGATCTAATGTATCTTCATCGATCTCATATTCCACACGAAGACGGTCCTCAAATCGCATATTTTCCAAAGCCAGGTAATCCTTTACAATATTCAATTCCTTTTCCAATGAAACAGATTCAAGTTTATCTGTTTGCATACTGCTGCGCAAAATATTACTTAACTCGGTGATTGCATTTCTCGCCCTGTTTGGATCTTCATCAATTAATGCACGAATGCCATTCAATGAATTAAAAATAAAATGAGGATTGATATGTGCCTTGATCGTTTTTAATTCAAGTTCTTTTACCAATGCTTCCAGCTTCAGCGTATCGAGCTGTTGTTTCTGGCTCTTGGTAACAAAATGATACATGAAATAAATAAGATTCCAGATAAAGAATAAAGTGAACATGGAGAAAGCGCCGCTCAATACAAGAAGAAAGAAATTATTCTTAAAGGCTCTTTCTGTTTTGTTTTGCAGTTCGAATTGCATCAGCAAAAGATTTTCCAGCGTTGAGGCAGAAAAAGCAAGCACTAAAGTGATAAGAACAAATATTATTAATTGTTGTTCGAGTCTTTTTTGCAATAGGTTAAACCCGATAATGATGTACCGCATCAGGTGGGATAAAATAAAACCAGTTGTAACGAAGATGACAAGCCGCCAATAAAAATCACTTCTCTCTTGCGATGAACCTAGTTTATCAAAAGAGTAAGCGAAAAAAATATTAATAAGGGCAAACAAACCCCAACCACACAATTGTGAGAGCCAATACCTCGTATTTCTTGACATAGCGGCCATAAATATAAGTTCAAAATTAAAAGTTTCACCAGCCTTATGCATCCTCTTTTGATTAGTGGTAAATAACACAGCTAAATGGAAAGATGCGCCGGGATAAAACAATTTTATGACAGTTTTGTTAAAATACAGAATAAAGTTTTAAAACAATTAATTTTGTCGTAGTAAAAACAACACATGCAGATCACAGCAGGGCCGCTTTTGCAAACCATTAATTCCCCGGAGGATCTTAAAAAATTATCCCGTGAAAAACTACACCAGGTTTGCGATGAGCTTCGTCAATATATTATCGATGTTGTTAGCGTTCACGGTGGGCATTTTGGCGCCAGCCTTGGCGTAGTTGAACTAACCGTAGCACTCCATTATATATATAATACGCCTTACGATCAACTTGTGTGGGACGTTGGTCATCAGGCATATGGACATAAAATTCTTACTGGCCGTCGTGATAATTTTCCTACAAACAGAAAATATAATGGCTTAAGTGGTTTTCCCAAAAGAAGCGAAAGCGAGTATGATACATTTGGTGTTGGTCATTCTTCTACTTCTATATCTGCAGCATTGGGAATGGCAATGGCTGCAAAATATAAAGGAGAAAAAGACAGAAAAACTGTTGCAATTATTGGAGATGGAGCCATGACTGCCGGTCTCGCATTTGAGGGATTGAATCATGCCGGTGTCGCCGATGCTGATTTATTGATCGTACTCAACGACAATTGTATGAGTATTGATCCAAATGTGGGGGCACTGAAAGAATATTTGACTGATATCACTACTTCTCCAACTTACAATAAGTTTCGTGATGAAGTTTGGAACATACTCGGCAAACTGCCAGTTGGAAAAAAGTTTTCAAGAGATATGGCTTCAAAACTTGAAGCTGGGATGAAAGGTATGGTGAGTAAAAGCAGTAATCTGTTTGAAGCTTTGAATCTTCGTTATTTCGGACCAATTGACGGACATAACATAACCAAGCTGGTAGATACTTTAAAAGATCTGAGAAATATCCCCGGCCCAAAACTATTACACATAGTTACTGTAAAAGGAAAAGGATATGACCTGGCAGAAAAAGATCAAACGAAGTGGCATGCTCCGGGTTTGTTTGATAAAGTAACTGGCGAGATACATAAAAAGAAATTTGATCTGCCACAACCACCAAAATACCAGGATGTATTTGGTTATACAATCATTGAGCTGGCAGAAAAGAATGAAAAGATCTTCGGTATAACTCCTGCAATGCCTTCTGGTTCTTCTTTAAAATATATGATGGAAAAAATGCCACATCGTGCATTTGATGTTGGCATTGCTGAGCAACATGCTGTTACTCTAAGTGCAGGTATGGCGACACAAGGAATGAAAGTCTTTTGCAATATTTATTCTTCCTTCATGCAAAGGGCTTATGACCAGGTGGTGCATGATGCAGCGATACAAAAATTGCCCGTAATATTTTGCCTTGATCGTGCTGGGTTAGTTGGTGATGATGGCCCAACGCATCATGGCTGTTATGATATAGCTTATATGCGTTGCATTCCAAATATGGTTGTAAGTGCACCGATGAATGAAAGTGAATTGAGAAACCTGATGTACACGGCACAACTAGAATCGACGAATCTTCCATTTGTGATCCGCTATCCAAGAGGTGAAGGTGTAATGCCTGAATGGAAAACTGAAATGAAAGAAATTAAGATTGGTACCGGAAGAAAATTAAAAGATGGGGATGATATTGCAATTCTTTCATTGGGCCATCCCGGAAATTTTGCAGCTGCTTCAATTAGAGATCTGAAAAACGATGGTTTGAATCCGGCTCATTATGATTTGCGTTTTGCAAAACCATTGGATGAAGTAATGCTTCATGAAGTGTTCAGCAAATTTGAAAAAATAATTACCGTGGAAGATGGAACTGTTGTTGGAGGATTCGGTTCTGCAGTTCTTGAATTTATGAATGAGCATAATTACAAAGCAGAAATAAAAATTCTTGGTATTCCTGATCGTCTTGTTGAACATGGCACTCCAAAAGAACTTCATCATGAATGTGGTTACGATGCAGCGTCGATCAAAGAAGCTGTGCTTGAAATGATGAAAGGAAAAGTTTCTGCTACTACTTTACTTCAATAAAAATAAGAGGGGCTCTGAATGGCTGGATAAGTATCCAGCCTCATTGAAATGTCTTTTCAATAGCTTTTAAAATAGTTAATAAAAAGATCTTTGTGGATTTTCGCCGGTTAAGTGTGTCGGAAACGGAAGTTCAGGATGAAATTTGTCAGAGTGATGGTTGTCCAACTGTATCTTCACAATTTTTGCAGCAATTAAAACCATTGATCAACCAGTCTTCAAAGCCGATATTGCTTTGGATATTTGAATAAAAAAACCACCCTTGATATAAGGATGGCTTAAAAAAAATTTAGATCATTTATTCTCCCGGTTGTTCTTCTTTTGCTTTAAAGGTCTTTACTTGCTGCGCATCCATAGTTATAGATATAGCACCAAGAGCTTTACTTACCGGGCAATTTACTCTTGCATCTTCAGCATATTGAGGAAAATCCTTTGCTTTTAATTTTGGAACTTTTGCTCTTACTTCAAGATGACTTTCCGTTATCACACCGCCTTCTAATGTTACTGTACACTTTGTTTCGATCCGGCTGGGAGTAAAACCAGCAGCACCTAAAACAAAACTCAGTTTCATTGAATAACAACCTGCATGCGCAGCTGCAATTAACTCTTCAGGATTTGTAAGAGGACCACTTTCAAAACGGCTGCTATAATCATAGGCTTTATTCTTTATTACCCCGGACTGTGTAAGCAGTTTACCACTTCCTTCTTTACCGGAGCCTTTCCAATTGGCGGTTGCTGATCTTTTCATGTGTAAAATTTTAGGTTTGTAGTTAATAATTCATGCAATTTCCCGAACCAACAGGAATTGCATAGTGAAAATTTTATTGCGGCTGAATCTGATCTTCCATTTCAGCCAACCGGTTTTCCGGTTCGTTATATTCAATTATAAAATTATTCTTCCCTTCTCCCATTACGATCTTCAAAAACTTTTGCTGCACCAATTCAAGTAAACTAAGGAAAAGAAAAATGGCATGCACCCTATTATCACAGTTAGAAAATATTTTTTCAAATGAAAGCGTTTTTTCCTGCTGCGCTTTTGAAAGCATAGAATCCCTGCTATCTTCCATTGTATATTCATATCGAATTACGGTATGTACAGGTTTATTCTTTGTATCATGAAAACGCTGCATCACTCTTTCGAATGCACGCATCAGCCTGAACATTGTTACCGTTTGTATTTCTGTTCCTTCCGAAGCTTCCTCTCCTATTTTAGATAATTCTTTTTGCAGGTTTCCCCTTTTTACCATCAGCATCCTGCTGGCTTCCATTTCCGCCATTTGCGCCGACGCATCTTTGAATTTCTTATACTCAAGGATCTTATTTACCAATTCTTGTCTTGGATCTATCTCATTGCCCTGTGCATCCAATTCTTTTCTTGGCAAAAGCATTTTTGCTTTTATGCGCATTAAATTGGAAATAAATAAAATGAATTCGCTTGAAAGCTCAATATTCAATGACTCCTGGCTATGAATAAAATCAAGAAAATCGTTTGTGATCTTAGTAATAGGAATATTATAAATATCCAACTCATCTCTTTCGATAAAGAAAAGAAGGAGGTCAAATGGACCTTCAAACTGCGGTAACTTTATTTGGTACGAAGCATTATTCAAGATCGAAAATTTTAAGGTTGAGCCGAAGCCGATGCTTCGGAAAAAAGCAAAATCCCGTTACAAAATAACGGGACTTTAGCCTTTTATAAAAATATTAATCTATTTAAGCCTTGCCGCAAACCCTACCCCCAATTGTGACCGCATCTGGGTAGCAGCCTTATTATGGTTCTCCCCGAATAGTTTTACATCATCATCATAGATCAGGTCAAAGTTATAATTAACCATCAGCCAGTTATTTACTTTCATGTGCACTACGTTTGTCCAGAAAACATCGATGTTCTGCGGGTCATCAATATAGTTAGAAAAGAAATCTGCACGGGTGAAGTAGGTTATATTCTTTGCAATCTCAGTTTTAAATTTAAATGAGACCAAAGCGCCAAGCTCGAAACGGACTTGTCTTTCGGGATCAACATTGTAATGCCATGAAAGAGGAATTTCCTGTGAACCATCAGGCTTAACACCACCCTGGTAATTGAAGCTATAAGGACGGTTTGTAAATAGAATTAGACGTGGCGCAATGGGTGAAACAAAAAGGCTGGCTTTCTTTGCCCGAATATCAAAGCCCGGACCAAGAGTAAGATAACCCGGAGCTATCAAACCAGAAATTCTTTTCTTTGGTGTTTCAGTATAATCATACCCATCATGAAATTGTGTACGTGCATTGAACCACGCACCAATACCGACCTTATTATTCTTTTTGGAAATTGTATGCCTGAACATAGAAACGAAATCGATCTTATCATCTGTTTTTCTGAAACCTGTTGAACTTGAATTTGTCAAGGCATAAGAAAGATCAATACTATTCTCCCAGATATTTTTTCTCCATTTACGGTTTGCCTGGTAATTCAAATAAGCAGCGCCTTGTAAGGTAAATTTTTCAGAACCTGCAGCCCAGTTACGGCTACCACCCTGCCCAACATTGAAATTAAAATATCCTTCTGTGGTCCATCCTCGTTTGTTGTTATTACCCGTCGTAGTGTTCTGTGCAAAAAGAGAAAAGGTGAGAGTAAAAGAAAATAATGCAAAGATGAGTTTTCTCATACCAGTCAGTTATAGTTTAAAATTCTGGCCGTTGGGAGAACGGTGCTTTCAAAGATAATAGTTTAATTCAATTTGTATGCTGCGATTTTTTACAATGTAACCGTAAGTCCAATGCCTAAAATTTCTTTTAACTGCAATCGTTTTAATACATCATCATCATAGATCAGGTCGAAGCTGAGATTAGTAGCAAATACTTTTGTAAACTTCATAGTAAGCAAGTTGGTTATAAACACATCAACGTTTTGAGGATTTCTCAGGTAATTGCTGAACAGATCAACCCTTCCTGTATAAGTAGCCCATTTTGTAAATGATGCGTTGAATTTAGCTGAAACAAATGCACCGGCTTCAAAGTTTGCTTTACTGGCTGAGTCAACTCCAAACTTTGACATGTTATAAAAATCAGGATCGACTTTTAATATCCATCGTGCTGAAATTGGAGACATAAACAATGAAAACCTGTTCGCAGTTTTATAATCAAACCCGGGCGACAATATTATTTTTCCAGGAGTTAGAAAATTAGATATTTTTTTATTTGGTTCTACAGAATAATCATAACCGGGAAAAAGTTGAGAGTTAAAGTTTGTAAGAAAACCAACATACCAATGCTGACTTAATTGGTAACCATATTTACTGGTCAGATCAATTCTATCATCAATTTTTCTAAAATTTTCGAAGCTGGTAGCATTTTGAATACCAAAAGCAACGTCCAGGTAATTGTCCCAGGTATGCCTGTCGTGCCTGTAATCAAGTGAAAAATTTAAAATGGAATTAATTCCCAAAACATTTTCTTCACCACCGGCTACCCAATTGCTTAAAGCTCCCTGGTTAAGATTCAATATAAATGTTCCACTCTTTTTCCATCCATTGCTATCAAGAATTTTAATAGCTTTTGTACTGGCGGTTTGCAGCTCTTTAACGGTTGGATCCTGCGAATAAGAATAGATAAATGCTACAATGCAAATAACTAAAAAGAAGATCTTTTTCATAATAATTGCAAAAAAATTAAACTGTAAACAGGATCGTATGCAACATTTATGCCTGTCGAATTAATTCTGCTTCCTTAATGCATCTCTTATTTCACGCAACAGCAAAACATCTTCGGGGGTCGGGGGCAGTCCTGCTGGTGCATCTTTTTTCTTTAGCTTATTCATGCCTTTTACAATAAGAAAGAGTATAAATGCAATTATTATAAATTTAATAACAGCGGCAATAAATTTCCCATAATGAACAGCACCCCATGTAAGTTTGTCGAGGTCTTGTGCATTGGCTGCTTTTAGCGCAGGTTGTAAGAGTAAAGGAGTAATAACATCATCGACCAAAGATGAAATGATCGCACCAAAAGCACCTCCAATAATAACAGCAACAGCTAAGTCAACTACATTGCTTTTCAAAGCAAAATCTCTGAACTCTTTTAGCATTCCCATAAAAAAGGTTTTTGTGAAAAAATGCATTTGTAATCTATGCAAATTCTGCTGAATTTCTATTCTATTTTTTCAACCCGGGGAACTTCATATCAAGACCTTTCAACAATTCATATAGGGCAGATGCAATAATATATTCTTTATACCAGTTCTGATCAGCCGGGACAATTGTCCACGGTATCTTATTGCAATGTTCAAAACAATCTTCGTACACTTTTCTGTAGTCGTCCCAAAATTTTGCTTCTTCAAAATCCTTTTCATTATACTTCCACATTTTACCAGGTTCTTTCAATCGTTCCGTTAGTCGCTCCTGTTGCTCTTCTTTAGATATATGAAGATAAAATTTAAGGATATGTGTATTGTTGTGATCCTGCAATAACTTTTCAAAATCATTGATAGCATTCATCCTTTTCTTTGCGGTTTCATCATCACACCAGCCGTGCACACGGGTTATAAGAATATCTTCATAATGACTGCGATTGAAGATCTGGATCATTCCTTTTGCCGGAGCAGCACTGTGTACCCGCCAAAGAAAATCATGAGATAATTCTTCAGGTGTAGGTGCCTTAAACGATCTTACAGTTACACCCTGTGGATTTAATACCCCTAAAACATTTCTTATCACTCCATCCTTACCACTCGCATCCATTCCTTGTATCACGACAAGGACTGAATGTTTTCCTTCTGCAAATAACAAGTTTTGCAGATCATCTAATTTGTTTAGTATATCACTGGTTTTCTTTTTTGTAATCTCCTTATCCAGGTCTTTTGGAGCCCTTGTGCTTGTATCTTTCAATGAGTTTTTTCCCATAACAACAATTTGAATGATTCACAATATACTACTTCGGATAAACCTGCGCAGCACGTGCAAAAAAATTGCTTTGTCTGAAGCTGATTGCTGACCTTTGCCCATCATTATGAAAAATGACCGGTTCGTAAACTGGGGAATATTTGTCTTATTATGCATTATCTGGGGTAGCTCTTTCATACTGATGAAAGCCAGTAAAGATGAATTGACCTGGGCACAGATAGCCTCACTCCGAATTTTTTCTGCAGGACTTGTTATGTTTCCTTTTGCCTTTTTTTATTTTTCCAGGATCCCAAAAAGGAAAATGCCGCTTGTTATTTTATCGGCCATTTGCGGCAACCTGTTACCTGCTTATCTTTTTGCCGGCGCTATCGCAAAAAATATTGATAGCAGCCTGGCAGGTATTCTAAACTCTTTGACGCCGATTTTTGTCGTTGTAACTGGTGTCCTTTTTTTTAAATCAAAAATTGAAGGAAGAAAGATCATCGGTGTTATCATTGGCTTTGCAGGCTTAACATTACTCACTCTTGCAGCTAAAAAAGGAATAAGCTTTGACAATCTTGAATACACCATTTGGATACTTGTTGCAACTATTTCGTATGGATTTAATATTAATATCGTTGGTAATTATCTTAAAGATATTAACCCCATTCATCTTGCAGTTGTGTCTATCACTTTCATGATGATCCCAACGGGAATTGTTTTATGGCAACAAAATTTTTTACAGCTTCCTTTTAGTGATGACGATACGCTATTGGCAGTTATCAATTCCGTAATGCTTGGAGTTGCAGGTTCTGCTATTGCTACCGCATTGTTTTATGTATTGGTAAAAAAGGCAGGTGGGCTTTTTGCCTCTCTTGTAACTTATGGCATTCCATTTATCGCCCTGACGTGGGGGTTTATTTTCGGAGAACAAATAACACTGCTACAAGTAAGTTGTCTCGGAATTATTTTAATCGGAGTATATCTTGCAAATATGCCTCGCAAACAAGAGATAGTCACTCCTTCTGAATTTGAAAGTAAGAACTGATCATTGCCATCAACGATCAATTATCAGACCACCATTATTTCTTTTTCTTTTAATGAAAGATGTTTGTCAACAGTGGTTATAAATTTATCAGTCAGCCCTTGTACGTTTGCTTCGGCATCTTTTGTGGCATCTTCACTCAGCCCGTTTTTCTGAAGTTTCTTAATATGCTCTATTGCATCACGACGAATATTCCTGATCGCTACTTTTGAATGTTCTCCTTCTCCGTGACATTTTTTTACAAGATCCTTTCTTCTTTCTTCAGTAAGCGGAGGTAAAAACAAGCGGATGATATTGCCATCATTCTGCGGATGAATGCCAATATTAGCAGCAATGATCGCCTTTTCAATTGGCTGCAACATATTTTTCTCCCAGGGCTGGATCGAAAGTGTGCGGGCATCCATTACGCTGATATTTGATACCTGGTTCAGCGGCATTGGCGATCCATAATAATCAACAGTAATTCCATCTACCATTTGAGGATTTGCTTTTCCTGCCCGGATCTTTACTAATTCCACTTCGAGGTGGTCAATAGCCTTTTTCATCTGATCTTCAGCGTGACTTTGAATGGACTTTATATCATCAGGATTCATAATGTTTGTTTTGCGGATAGCAAAACTAATAAAACAGCATCATTTATAAAGCACAAAAATTAGTAAATAAGGGGATCAATTATTGATCTGCATCTTCTCATTGAATGCAGCCAGTGATTCCTTTGTAATTTTCGGCATTGGTCTTTGTTCATTACGTTTCTTCTTATGTTCCATTTCACCTTTTTTATAAAAATACTGGAACACGAAAAACAAAGCCACTACATAAGCCAACGTCCCGAAAGAAACATAGAAATTCCAAGCCAAAGGATTTTTAATTAGCATTAATGCTATAGGAAAAGAGACAAGCGTAGTTGTTAAAAGTAAAAAGACAATACTTTTTTCTTTTAATCCAAGATATGCAAAATGGTGAGTGATATGGTCTTTACCGCCAACAAAGGGTGATTGACCACGCAGCAACCTTCTCACAGTTACCGTAGTAGTATCTATAATTGGAATGATAAAAAATAAAGCAGGAAGAACGAAAGGCTTCACCTGAAACACGCCCTGGTTGCCTTCATTGAACTTCCATAAGAATATCATGCTTGTTGCAGCAAGAAAAACGCCGAGAAACTGGCTGCCTGTATCGCCCATAAATATTTTGGAAGGGCTCCAGTTAAATCTCAGGAAACCAACCAGAGCTCCCAATACCCCAATAAGAATTAACATGTAGAAATCAAAAGCTGCATGACCTGTGATTGCTAACACTCCTATTAAACCAGCAATGATAAAAGCAGAGATCGAAGCAGTCACCCCGTCCATATTATCCAGCATGTTTATTGAATTCATCAAACCAATTACCCAGACCAGTGTAAAAAGGATATTAATTAATTCAATATTTGAAATATTGATCTTCACATTGAAGCTGAGAAGTATGATACCACAAGAAAGCTGAAGTATGAATTTGAGTAAAGGATTTGTGTTAAATGCATCATCATACAGACCGGCAAGGAAACCGAGACTTGTTGCGGCTACGATCCCGATAATTTGCTTGTCAGGGACAATGCCTTTTTCCTGGGAAATAAAACCATAAATACCCCATGATAAAAGGAAAATAATAAAGAACGAAATACCGCCGATAGATGGCTTAACATGGGCCGTCCAACGAACCTGCTTAAACGCAAGATTATTCCTTGTACCCAGATTAAAGGAAAATTTGAGGAGGAGATAATTAATTGCAAGAGATAAGCCTGTTGCAATAAAAAAATATAATACCAGAAAGATACTCATAAGAAGGTGTCTAGGTTTTTTAATCTTGTTGTCTTAGGGTATTTCCGGATGCGGACAGCAAAAATAGTCTGAATCTTCAATGTTTTCATTTTAAAGTCAACTTTTTGTTGGCAATCTTTGGGCCGGGTTCTAAAGCCAACTAGCTTCTTATTTTAAATTAAAATGATGTTTTAGGGTTTGTATTAAAAAAGATTGCACTTTTGCCCCGATTTTTTAGCCTGTCAAAGGCTGTTGGATGCATCAATTAAAAACAAGTTTAATAAGCCTACTATTTTATTATGAACGATTTAAAAAATACAGCCACACAGATACGCAGAGACATATTAAGAATGGTTCATGGTGCCAATAGTGGTCACCCTGGCGGTTCATTAGGATGCGCAGATTACTTTGCTGCTTTGTTTTTTAAAATAATGAAGCATAAAAGTGATTTTGCGATGGAAGCGAGGGGTGAGGATATATTTCTACTTTCAAACGGGCACATTTCGCCGGTATATTATAGCACTCTTGCAAGAAGTGGTTATTTCGATAAAACTGAGTTAGCAACTTTTAGAAAAATTAATTCACGGTTACAGGGTCATCCTGCCACCCATGAACATTTACCCGGAATACGTATCGCCTCTGGTTCACTGGGTCAGGGTATGAGTGTAGCTCTTGGTGCTGCACTAACAAAAAAATTGAATAAGGAGGATACAGTTGTTTATTCACTGCATGGAGATGGCGAACTGGATGAAGGCCAGGTGTGGGAAGCGATCATGTTTGCGGCGCATCATAAAGTTGATAACCTCATTTCGACCATCGATTGGAATGGACAGCAAATAGACGGACCAACTGATAAAGTAATGGGGCTGGGAAATATCAAGCAAAAGTTTGAAGTCTTTGGCTGGACAACACTTGAGATGAATGGAAATGATATGGATGAAGTTGTTTCAACTCTTGAAAAAGCAAAATCCTTAGTTGGAAAAGGAAAGCCAATTGCTATTATGATGCATACAATAATGAGCAAAGGAGTCGATTTCATGGAAAATGATCATAACTGGCACGGTGTAGCTCCGAATGACGAACAACTTGCAAAAGCATTAGCACAATTACCGGAAACATTGGGGGATTATTAGATCAGAACCACGATTTATAGGATTTTAAAAAGATTAAAAGGAAAATATTGATGACCTATTAAAAATAAACTTCCTTCTTTCCCTATAATTCTTTTAATCACGAAAATCCTGGTTCTGTCTTATTCCGCTCTTAGCGAAAACTCTTGCCTGGCCGCTTTTCTCGCAGGTATCCACGAAGCGATTAATGCAATAAATAAAACCGTTACAGCCACTAATACAAAGTCTGGCCAGTTTAATTTTACAGGATAATAGTCTATTAAGAACGACCCTCCTTGCAGAGGTATCAATTTATATGTTACCTGCAACCAGGCAATAACCAGGGCCAGAATTATTCCTGCAACACCACCGAAAATTCCGATCAGCAAACCTTCGCTTAAAAATATTCTTTGAATAAAATTATTATTGCCACCAAGTGCATGAAGTATGCTGATATCTTTTTGCTTCTCCAAAACAAGCATAGTAAGAGAACTGACAATGGTAAATGAAAATACACACATGATAAGCACCAGCACAGCATACATAACCCATTTCTCTGTTGTCATTATTGAATATAATCCCTGGTTCTGCTCATATCTTGTTTGCACCAGGTAATTTTTTCCCAGTTGTTGTTGCAGGCTTTCTTTTACATCATCTGCATTACTTTCTTTATTTATTGCTATCTCTACGTTGGTATACTCATTCTCTTTAAGGCCAAGTAGTTTTTTTACAAATCCAAGATTAGTGATAGCATAATTAAAATCAAACTCCTGCTGAATAACAAACACACCTGAAGTATTAACAGGATCGGCACTTACATTCTGAAGCGGATCATTGGAAGCGGATGAATCTCTCTTCGGGAGATAAGCCATTAATGGCAACAAGTTTTTTTCTGCTTCCACATGCAGTGCGTCTTCTACCCCAACCCCAAGTACCATATAAGGGATTTCATCGTTGCCGGTACTAAACTCCCCTCTTACCACACTACCCGGCACACCTGACACCTCTTTATAATTTTCATCAACACCTTTTATTGTTACTGCCCGTTGAAAATTATATTCAACGCTGTCACGATTGATCCCTGAATTTTGGAGTAACCCTTTTTCTTCTGCAATCAATGAAAGATTAGTAACGCCAGCTACTCCGCGAATTTGTTTTAATTGCTCCGGCGTCAACGTGAGCACCTTGCCTTCTACCGGAAAAACTTTCAGATCAGTATAAAAAGTGGTGTATAATGATTTTACCATTCCTTCAAACCCATTGAACACACTTAATACAAGAATCAGTGCCGTTGTACCAAAGG
>JBIOVR010000361.1:0-4874 GCA_044867875.1 Chitinophagaceae bacterium | reverse complement strand
TACTGAAGATGTCTATCCATCCGATGCAAACTTCTTATTGGCAAAGATGAAAAATGCAAGAAATATTTATGAGCAGCTATGTCAAAAAGGGATTATTGTTCGGGATAGAAGCAAAGTTGTTTTATGTAAAGATAGTTTACGAATTACGGTTGGCACAGAAGAAGAAAATAAAAAACTAATCGAAGCTTTAAATAATTTATAGCATGGTAAAAAAAGTTTTATTTATAGACAGGGATGGCACTATTATAAAAGAAGCGCCACCTACTTACCAGATCGATTCATTTGATAAACTTGAATTTTATCCGGGTATGTTCACATGGCTTTCAAGAATTGCCAACGAATTCCATTATGAATTGGTGATGCCGACCAATCAGGATGGATTAGGAACATCTTTATTTCCTGAAGAAACCTTTTTACCAGTGCATAATTTTATTTTGAAACAATTAAGAGCTGAAGGGATAATCTTTAGCGAAGTACTGATCGATAAAACTTTTGCAAAGGAAAATGCGCCGACAAGAAAACCGGGGGTTGGCATGTTTACAAAATATTTGAATAATACTAATTATGACCTAACAAATTCATTTGTGATCGGTGATAGAATTACCGATGTGCAATTGGCAAAAAATCTTGGTTGCAAAGCGATATGGATAAATAATGACCCGAATCTCGGTGGCGCAGAGATCAGCGATACGCTAAAAACATTGCAATCAACAATTGTTTTGGAAACAACTGAATGGAAAAAGATCTATGAGTTTCTGAAACTGGGAAATCGTATAATCAAACATGAACGTAATACCAACGAGACAAAGATCGATATCGAATTAAACCTTGATGGCAATGGCAAAACAGACATCAATACAGGTTTGAGTTTCTTTGACCATATGCTTGATCAATTAGGAAAACATAGCGGAGCTGATCTTAAAATAACAGTAAAAGGTGACCTGCATATTGACGAGCATCATACAATTGAAGACACTGCTATTGCATTAGGCGAAGCACTTGCAAAAGCGTTAGGTAATAAAGCTGGCATTAGCAGATATGGGTTTCTTTTACCAATGGATGATAGCCTTGCACAGGTTGCTATTGACTTTGGTGGAAGAAGCTGGTTAGTTTGGGATGCAAAATTCTCCAGGGAGAAAATTGGTGATGTGCCTACCGAGATGTTCTACCATTTCTTCAAATCATTCAGCGATGCAGCTAAATGTAATTTGAATATAAAAGTGGAAGGCGATAATGAGCATCACAAGATCGAATCTATTTTTAAAGCATTTGCCAAATCAATTAAGATGGCTATAAAAAGAGATGTGGAAAACATGCAACTCCCAACAACAAAAGGAATACTTTGAAAATTGCGATCATAAAATATAATGCAGGCAATATCCGCTCAGTTTTATATGCGCTGGAAAGAATTGGTCATACCGCACTGGTTACCGATAACGCTGATGAAATTAACAATGCTGATAAAGTAATTTTTCCGGGTGTTGGTGAAGCTAGTACTGCAATGAGTTATTTAAAAGACAGAAATCTGGATAAACTTATTTGTTCATTGACGCAGCCTGTGTTGGGCATTTGTCTCGGCATGCAGTTAATGTGTAAATATTCTGAAGAGAATGATACAAGTTGTTTGGGAATATTTGATGAAGACGTTAAAAAATTTAAAGTCAAAAGTCAAAACTTAAAAGTTCCGCAGATTGGATGGAATTCGATTTATGATTTAAAAACTGATCTTTTTAAAAATGTAACTGTGAATAGCTATTGCTATTTTGTTCATGGATATTATGCTTCAAAGGGAGAACATACAATAGGAACAACCGAATATGTACAACCTTACAGCAGTGCATTACACAAAAACAATTTCTACGGGGTACAGTTTCATCCGGAAAAGAGTGCAGCAGCAGGTGAACAGATATTAAAAAACTTTATTGAATTATAGCATGGATATAATACCGGCAATAGATATTATCGAAGGCAAATGCGTTCGGCTTACCAAAGGAGATTATGAACAAAAGAAAATTTATAATGAAAGCCCTTTGGAAGTAGCAAAAGAATTCGAAAATGCAGGATTGCAAAGATTGCATCTTGTAGATCTCGATGGAGCTAAGTCAGGCGAGGTTAAAAATTGGAAAGTGCTGGAACAAATTGCTTCTAAAACTGAACTGGTAATTGATTTTAGCGGCGGCATCAGTACAAAAAAAAATGTAAGTATTTGTTTTGATTCAGGTGCCAGCTTTGCCGCAATAGGAAGCATTGCAGTAAAAGATGAAATAACATTCACTGGATGGTTATTGGAATTTGGCGTTGACAGATTTATGATCGGCGCTGATGTTAAGGAAGAAAAACTTGCTATAAAAGGTTGGACAGAAACAACTGACCTTTCCGTATTTGACTTAATAGAAAATTACAAGACAAAAGGAGTAAAACAGTTTTTTTGTACTGACATCAGCAAAGACGGGTTATTGCAAGGAACTGGGATCGATCTTTATAAAAAGATATTGAACAGTCATCCATCTATTGACTTAATTGCAAGTGGTGGCGTTTCATCTATTGACGATCTGTTACAACTCAGAGAAGCGGGGTGCAGTGGAGCAATTGTGGGAAAAGCAATTTATGAGAAAAAAATATTGCTCAAAGACCTAAAACTCTTTTTATGATAAGATCCCAAGGTGCTTTAAGTTCAAGGAAATAATTATGCTAACAAAACGCATCATACCTTGTTTGGATATTAAAGATGGCCGAACTGTAAAGGGAACCAACTTCATCAATCTTCGTGATGCTGGTGACCCGGTTGAGTTGGGCGCATTCTATGCAAAAGAAGGCGCTGATGAATTGGTTTTTCTTGATATAACGGCAACCATAGAAAAAAGAAAAACACTGAGTGAGCTTGTAAACAAAATTGCCCATCATGTAAATATTCCTTTTACTGTGGGTGGTGGTATCAGCAGTGTGGAAGATGTAAATATATTATTGCAAAATGGGGCTGATAAAATATCAGTGAACACTTCTGCATTTAAAAACCCGCAATTGATAAATGAGCTTTCCAAAGAATTCGGCAGCCAGTGTGTTGTATTGGCTATCGATACAAAGAAAGAAGAAGATGGTGAGTGGTATGTTTATCTGAATGGAGGAAGAACAAAGACAGAAAAAAAATGTTTTGATTGGGCCAGGGAAGCAGTTGACAGGGGCGCAGGAGAGATTTTACTTACATCCATGAATCATGATGGAACAAAAAATGGTTTCGCAATTGAAATAACAAAATTACTTTCGGAGACATTACCGGTTCCGATCATCGCAAGTGGTGGCGCTGGCACAATGGAACATTTTACCGAAGTATTTCAAAAAGCTTCTGCAGATGCAGCATTAGCCGCAAGTATTTTTCATTTTAAAGAAATTGCGATACCAGATCTAAAGCAATTTTTATATCGGCAAAACATACCTGTTCGTTTATGATATACATTGTCCTGGTAATATTAGTTGCTGCCATTATTCTTAACTCATATATGACGAGGAAAGAAGCTATAAAAAGAGAAAATGAACATGAACGCAGGGAGGAAAGATTTGAACGATTGATGAACAAGTTGCAAAAACCGGATAGCGATAAGAACGATGATCCGGAATCAAAAGCTGATAAAACATAAAATATTTTGTATGAGTCCAGATTTTTCAAAATATGCAGATGGCTTAATGCCTGTAATAATACAAGACAGTATAAGTAATAAAGTACTGATGCTTGGATTTATGAATGAGGAATCGTTTGCCAAAACAAATGCTGATGGTAAAGTGACTTTTTTCAGTCGCAGCAAACAACGTCTTTGGACAAAGGGTGAAACAAGTAATAATTTTTTATTGGTGAAAGAAATTATTGTTGATTGTGATAATGATACGTTATTGATCAAAGCCTCTCCCACCGGCCCTGTTTGCCATACCGGCGCGGATACCTGTTTTAAAGAAAACAATTCTTCCTTTTCATTGGAGAAACTGGAAGGGATAATTGCCGATAGAAAAAATAATCCTTCCGATTTGTCATATACTTCGTCTCTTTTTGCAAAGGGAATAAATAAAATTGCACAGAAAGTGGGTGAAGAAGCGGTTGAACTTGTGATCGAAAGTAAAGACGATAATAAAGAAAAATTTTTAGGTGAAGCTGCGGATCTGCTTTACCATTACCTTGTTTTATTACAGGCAAAGAATTATAAACTGCAGGATGTTATAAATGTTTTAGGTCAAAGACATAAATGATCGTAAACAGTTTTTATTTGAGCTCAATTGATTCAGTTAAATCACTCATTTCAATTTTATTATAAACAGAAAGACACTCTTCAAATAATTTGATATATGATTTTTCAAGTTGTTCTAAACTGTAAATTTCTGGCAATTCAACAGTTTTATAATATCGACGATTAGATGAATCATGCGCCTTAAGAATATAAAATCCAAATTTCCATTGGTTATTGATGCTTTTCTCCGTGAGATAAGTCATTCCAATGTTTCCAGAAATGGTTTGATAATCTTGTATATAATCCAGATTTAGATTTTCATCATATGAAATTCTATTAAGATAAAACCCATTCATCTGCATCATCGGCGAAATAATTCTCTCGAATGAATCAAGTTTTAGCTTAATTGTTCTAAAATCTGTTTCTGATACATTTTTATAGTTGGAATACCACGACATAAATGCACTACAATTTGATAGTTATTTACTTACCTCTTTAAACAGTAAAGGCCAATCAGGATCATAGCGATGTTCTTTTGAAGACAATGCTGCCAACTTCTTAACTACCTCCGGATTTTGTGCAGCTATATTATTTACCTCCTGTGGGTCTTTATCCAAATCGTATAATTCAATTGCCGGATCGGAAATTTTAGTTACTGCC
>JBIOVR010000360.1:0-4341 GCA_044867875.1 Chitinophagaceae bacterium | reverse complement strand
CCTTAAGTATCATTGAAACTATCAAACTGATACCTATAAATAAGAAAGAGACAAGCATAATTCCTGGTGTCATATTAATTTGTTTTAAAGGAAATTATATCAAAGCTGGTTCCATTTTTTTAAAGTGTAAAAAAGGCAACATCCTTCAGATTTTGCAGCCTTTTTGACATTAAAATAAAATTGACTTAAGTTAAAAGATTACTCCCTTTATTTCGGAAATAATTATACACAATAACTTGTTTATTAGTAGTTTACGACCATTTCAATCGTTTTGTATAAGTAGCATCGATAGGTGCACAAGTTAATTCAAAAGTTATACACAGGCTTAAAAAATTATTTTGAAATGTGAGTCAGAATTGTAACTTAGTATCAGAATTTAATGGGTTAGTAAGTAAGAGGGTCAATCGACAAGATTGGCCCTTTTTACTTTTATACATCTCTATTATCCTTTTTTATTTTTATTTCTACTATTGATCTCATCAATTTATTTCAAGGATTTATTTTTTTGAAAATTACTTTCTTTTAAAACAAGATGCGGATGTTTACGAAAACCTAACTTTATTTTTATGAGTAAAGTGAAAAAAGCTTTTTTCTGTCAGAACTGTGGATATGAAAGTGTAAAATGGATCGGTCAATGTCCGTCATGCAATCAATGGAACAGCTTTGTTGAAGAACTAATACAAAAAGAATCTCCAAAGAGTAATGGGTGGGAACATTACAATGAAATAGCTGAAAGAACAAACAAGACAATTCAGTTAAGTGAAATAAAAAGCAATGAAGAAAAAAGGATGATGACTGGTGATGATGAGTTGGATCGTGTATTGGGTGGCGGCATTGTTCCCGGAAGTATTGTACTTGTTGCAGGTGAACCAGGTATTGGTAAATCAACTTTGTTTTTACAAATTGGTTTAAAACTGTTCAATAAAGTTGTCCTTTATATAAGTGGTGAGGAAAGTGAACAACAAATAAAAATGCGAGCTGATAGATTGAAGGTTTTGAATGAAAATTTTTATTTACTTACTGAAACCTCCACTCAGATCATATTCCAGGAAATAAAAAAACTAAAACCAGCTCTTGTAATTATTGATTCAATTCAAACATTGCAAACACCTTATATTGATTCTTCTCCTGGCAGCATATCTCAAATACGTGAATGTGCTTCCGAGTTTCAGCGTTTTGCAAAAGAAACCAACACTCCTGTTTTTTTGATCGGTCATATTACTAAAGAAGGTACTATTGCCGGTCCAAAGATCCTTGAACACATGGTTGACACGGTATTGCAGTTTGAAGGTGATCGCCATTATGCATATCGCATCTTAAGAACATTGAAAAATCGATACGGAAGCACATCAGAGTTGGGCATATATGAAATGAGCGATGCAGGAATGCGGGCAGTTACTAATCCGAGTGAAATATTAATAACTCAAAAAGAAGATCAATTAAGCGGAATTGCAATTGCCGCAACAATTGAAGGCATGCGGCCATTATTAATAGAAATACAAGCATTGGTCACTCAATCTATTTACGGAACACCACAACGAACCGTAAGTGGCTTTGATCTAAGAAGGTTGCAACTATTATTAGCAGTATTAGAAAAACGAGGGGGTTTTCATTTTGGAGTAAAAGATGTATTTATAAATATAGCCGGCGGATTAAAAATTGAAGACCCTTCTATTGATCTTGCTGTGTTATGTGCCCTTTTGTCTTCATTTGAAGACACACCATTGCACCACCATATTTGTTTTGCTGGAGAAGTTGGATTAAGTGGTGAGATAAGAGCAGTGAATCGAATAGATCAACGCATTGCCGAAGCGGAAAAACTTGGATTTGAAAAGATCATTGTTTCAAAATACAATCAGAAAGGTCTGGCAAAGCAAAAATTCAATATTGAAATTGTGACGATGGGGCAGGTAGAAGAGCTGTACAGATATTTATTTTAAGTAACTTAATGGATCATTTAAAATGATCGCTTTAAAAGAAATAAAAGAGTCGCTTCTTCATGTTGTCTTTCCTCATGTTTGTGATGGGTGTGGTAGCGATTTGGTGAATATTGAAAGCCGTTTATGTATTCGATGTCTTTCCTCTTTACCTGAAACAAATTTTGAAATTCATCCCAATAACCCGGTTGAAAAAGATTTTTGGGGACGATTGCTAATAGTAAATGCTTCTGCTCACTTATATTTTACAAAAGAGTCACTTGTGCAGCATCTGATGCATCAACTAAAATATAAAGGCAATAAAGATCTTGGATTGCAATTAGGAAGATTGATGGGAAATGCTTTAAAAAATGCAACCCGTTTCAATGAAATAGAGGCACTGGTGCCATTACCACTTTTTCCATCAAAAGAAAAAAAGAGAGGCTATAACCAGGCAACGATCCTTTGTGAAGGAATAGCAGAAATATTGTCTCTCCCGATCTTAGATAAAGTGATCACAAGACCACAGCATACAGAGACGCAAACAAAAAAAGGAAGAATCGAAAGATGGAAGAACATTGAAGGGAGATTTCAACTAATAGATCCGCAAGCAATTCAAAACAAACATTTATTGTTGGTGGATGATGTAGTTACTACTGGTGCTACACTCGAAGCATGCGGAAATGAACTATTAACAGCAAAAAACGCAAAACTATCTATAGTTACTCTTTGTGTCGCCTCCCGTTAACTCTTTCTCGTAAATATATCCAACATCATTTCCTCTTTCAAACACTTCGTTTTACTTTTGACATCAATGAAGAACCTCCTTTTTATTTCCATATCCGTTCTTATCCTTTTTAATGCCTGCAAGAAAGAATCTTTCATTACAAGCCCCGATGCACAAGTCTCCCTTTCAGATGAAGAATTAAAATTTGATACTGTCTTTACAACAACCGGTTCGATCACCCAATCTTTTAAAATAATAAATGAAAACGATCAAAAGCTTCGCCTTTCCTCTATTAAACTGATGGGTGGCAACAGCTCTTATTTTAAAATAAATGTTGATGGTTTTATTGGACCCGAAGTTTCAAATATTGAAGTTGAAGCAAATGATAGTGTTTATGTTTTTGTTTCCGTAAGCATCAATCAAAGCGCTGTTAATATTCCTTTTATTGTTGAGGATAGCATACAGATAAGTTATAATGGCACAAACAGGCAGGTAAATCTTGAAGCATGGGGACAGAATGCACATTTTTATCGCGACAAAGAAATTATCACTAATGAAATATGGAATAACGATCTGCCTTATGTGATACTTGGGTCACTAATAATTGATCCAAATAAAAAACTTACTATTAATAAAGGATGTCGCATTTATGTGCATGCTGATGCTCCGATAATTGTAGATGGCACGTTAGAAGTAAATGGAGCAAAGGATACTATTGACCGGGTTCAATTCCGTGGTGACCGGCTTGATGAACCTTATAATGATTTTCCGGGCGGATGGCCGGGTATTTATTTCAGAAGTACGAGTAAGGATAATGTCTTTAATTATGCAGTCATTGAAAATGCTTACCAGGCTTTGGCAGTTCTTGATCCTTCAATAAATCCAAAACTAATTTTAAACGAATGTATTATTGATAATGCTTATGATGCCGGTATTATTGCCGTCAATAGCAGCATAAGAGCAAGGAATTGTTTGATCAGTAATTGTGGTCAGAATGTTGTCCTTGCTAAAGGTGGCGATTATCAATTTACTCATTGCACTGTTGCTACCTTTTCAAATAGTTATATTCTTCATCGTCTTCCTGTTCTTTATGTTAGTGATTATGTTCTTGTAAATAATGTCCCGGATACAAAAGCGCTAACAGCAGTATTTCGCAATTGTATTTTTTGGGGACAAGACGGAACGGTAGAAGATGAAGTAGTTGTTGAAAAAAGAGGCAGCACCTTCAATGTGAATTTTGATCATGATCTCTGGAAAGTTAAAAACGTGCCTGCCAATATTACTTCTGATAGTATAATCAATAATCAATATCCGGAATTTGATTCTATAAACACCTCGAAACGAATTTATAATTTTCGATTAAAAGATGAATCTCCGGCAAAGAACAAAGCAACCAATGCCAGTATAACCATCGATTTGGATGGTAAGCCAAGGCCTGTTGGTGTTGCTCCTGATCTTGGGAGTTATGAAAAACAATAACCGGCAGGATTTTGGCGGTAAAAAGATTATTGGAATTAAGTACAAGAGCTTCTTAACTTTGTTATCCTCTAAAAAATAAATCATGAAAATATTCTTGCTTGCACTGATATTATCAGTTTCACTTGAAGGACCTGCCATTTACGATTTCAAAGTGCAGGGACTTGATGGAAGCCCGATCGATTTTTCTGCTTACAAGGGCAAAAAAATAATGATCGTTAA
>JBIOVR010000359.1:0-3739 GCA_044867875.1 Chitinophagaceae bacterium | reverse complement strand
AAAAGAAAACAGAAGAAGTAGCAGCATAAATGAATAAAAAATTCAGGATGAAAAAAATTGCAATAATTACAGGAATCGTTACGGTGGGCATGCTGTTGAGCAGTTGCAGGGATAAAGGAAGTGCAGGACATGCTTATATGCCGGATATGGCCTATAGCAGGGCTTATGAAACTTATGCTGCTTTGGATTCATCAAAATTTACAGGTGATACTTTAGAGAGAGGAGGAAAGATCTTTTACGACAGGACACCCGTAGAAGGAACAGTTGCTAGAGAAGATATGCCAGCTTTCTCATTGACAATGGATAAAATAGGAGATACTACTGCAGCCAATTATAAGGCGTCTGTTAATGTTCCTAATCCTTTGCCTGCATTAAGCGCAGTTGATTATTTGGAAGCAGCAAGATTATACCTGGTTAATTGCGGTATTTGTCATGGAGAGAAATTAGATGGTAATGGTCCATTGTTTAATGGAGGCAATGGCCCGTATGGTGCGGCGCCCAAAAATCTTATTGGCGATCCAATTGTTTCAAAAATGCCAGACGGGCAAATGTTTTATTCTATTACTTATGGAAAAAATGCAATGGGCAGTTATGCATCGCAGTTGAGCACTAAACAACGTTGGATGATCATTCATTATATAAAAGAGAAACAGGGTTTAGCAAATAGTAAACCAGCTGCTGCTGATAGTTCAGCAACTACTAAGAAATAAAAAGATTTTTGAAGAATAATAAAAGGTAAACTGATGACTATTCGTGAAAAATTTGAAATACCAAAAAGATACAGTCTGTGGTCGTATGCACTGATCGCAGTCGGTATTATATCTGTCATTTTGCTTTATGTTACACATGGTGCAAGTAATAGTGAACATGAAAGAGCAAGATTTTGGGGAAGCCTTTTGCAAAACAGCGTATTCTTTTTATTGGTGGTGAATGCAGCTATGTTTTTTCTTTGTGCTACTATTCTTGCCTGGGGCGGCTGGACAACAAGTTTCAGAAGAGTATCGGAAGCAGTTGCTTCATGCGTGCCTGTTATAGGTATTATTTGCGGAGTAATTTTATTAGCGATCGTTTTTGGTAAAGATCACGCCATTTATCATTGGGCAGCACCCGAAGATCATCTTGATGATATTTTAAAACATAAATCAGGGTTTTTAAACAAAACATTTTTTACTGTTTGGACTGTATTGACAATTGCGCTTTGGTCTTTATTAGGTAAAAAGATGAGGAAACTTTCTTTAAGTACTGACGAAAGGAAAATGAGTGTTGAAGAGGGAAAGGTATTTCAATGGAAAAATACTGTTTGGTCTGCATTGTTTCTTCTTGTTTTTGCACTTACAGTTATGTCAACCATTCCATGGCTGTGGCTAATGAGCATTGATGCGCATTGGTACAGCACCATGTATAGCTGGTACACTTTTGCAAGCACATTTGTATCTGGTGTGGCATTGATCGCCTTGTTTGTCATTTATCTGAAGAACAAAGGATACCTAGAATATACCAACGAAGAGCATCTTCATGATATTGGAAAATTCATGTTTGCATTCTCGGTATTCTGGTGTTACCTATGGTTCAGCCAGTATATGCTGATATGGTATAGTAACCAACCGGAAGAAACAAAATATTTTGAGCCAAGAGTAGAAGGTCCTTATCGCGGCATTTTCTTTTTAAATATCATCATCAATTTTATTGCACCTCTTTTGTTATTGATGAAGAGAGGAGCAAAAAGAAATTATACAACGATGACGATCCTTGCGGTGATGATCATTTTTGGACACTGGCTTGACTTTTTCCAAATGGTACATCCGGCCAATTCAAAAGATCATGTGCCGATGATGCTGTATGACCTGGGAGTTGGTCTTGGGTTTGTGGGCTTAATAATGTTGCTTGTTGGAAGAACATTATCAAAACATCCGTTGGTTCCGAAGAATCATCCGTTCTTTAAAGAAAGTGTGATCCATCATACATAAAACTTGAAACTGGAAATAATTAAGTGCTGATAATTATAAATTGAACTAAGAATATGCAAACGACTTTCATTATACTGATCCTCTTGCTTGGCTTTTTGATCACCTTCCAGATAGCTAAAGCAAGTGAGTATGTGTCAGTGATGCGGGGAGAGGAGAAATCAAGAAAGCAGACAAATAAGATCAATGCGTTTTTATTATTTGTGTTTCTTGTACTCGGCTTAATAGGCGTTTATTATTGCAATGAAAAGTATGGCGGAAAGATCCTTCAGTTTGGTTCAGCCGCTTCCGATCATGGACATGATGTTGACAATATGCTTAAGATCACAATTGTCATCACGGGTATTGTATTTGTTATTACACAGATCATTCTTTTTTGGTTTGCTTATAAATACCAGGAGGCTGATAATAGAAAAGCTTATTTCTATCCGCATAATAATAAACTGGAAGTTTTGTGGACCGCTGTACCTGCGATCGTGTTAACCGTAATGGTAGGGTTTGGTTTATATTATTGGTTTAGAATTACAGGAGAAGCTCCGGCAAATGCAATGCAGGTTGAAATAACAGGAAGCCAGTTCAAATGGGAGATGCGCTACCCGGGAAAAGATAAAGTGCTTGGCAAAAAATACTTCAAAGCTATAAGGGAGAGTGAAAATAATCCGCTAGGTCAATTATGGGAAGACTCCGCCAATAAGGATGATATCTATCTTCCGCCTGGTGATCCTATGCACCTCGTAGTTAATAAGCCTGTGCGACTTATTATTAATGCAAAAGATGTGATCCATGATGTAGGTCTTTCACATTTCCGTTTGAAAATGGATGCTGTTCCCGGTACGCCAACTACTATGTGGTTTACACCTACCAAGACGACAGCACAGATGAAAAAGGAAATGGATGATCCTGATTTTGTTTATGAAATTTCATGTGATCAGATGTGCGGACAGGGCCATTACAAAATGAGAGGAACAATAATTGTGGAATCGCAGGAAGAATTTGATCTGTGGATGGCAAAGCAAAAACCTAAATTTTATTTGGCACATCCTGATAGAGACCCGGAGGTAATGAAGGCAAAAGCAGATTCGTCAAATATCAATGCAGCAGTAGTGCCGCAAAAAAAATAATTAATTTTTTGATAGTCTCGCCTTAAACGAGACGTCTTAAAAAAGTGAACTATGAGTAACGAAGCAAATATGCATGGACATGCCGAAGTGATCACCCATCATGATGTACATCATGATGAGCATCATGTTCATCATCATAAGGAAACATTTATTACTAAATATATTTTTAGCCAGGATCACAAAACGATAGGCAAACAATTTTTGATCACAGGTATTGTGTGGGCCATCATTGGTGGTTTGTTTTCTGTGTTGTTCCGTTTACAACTTGGATTTCCTGAACAAACTTTTCCAATACTTGAAACATTTTTTGGGAAATGGGCAGCGGGTGGCGTGATCCAACCTGAATTTTATTATGCGCTGGTTACCATTCACGGAACTGTACTTGTGTTTTTTGTATTGACTGCCGGTCTTAGTGGAACCTTTGCCAATCTTTTAATTCCTCTGCAGATCGGTGCAAGGGATATGGCTTCTCCATTTCTTAACATGCTTTCTTACTGGTTTTTCTTTATTGCCAGTGTTATCATGTTCTCTTCTTTGTTTGTTCATACTGGTCCGGCATCTGGTGGATGGACGGTATATCCACCACTTAGTGCATTGCACCAGGCATCCGCAGGATCAATGATTGGAATGGATCTTTGGCTTATCAGTATGGCA